>DRKH01000417.1 GCA_011051825.1 Desulfobulbus sp. | reverse complement strand
TAGCCCAACCACCACCTGTAACTGTTTAGGAGTGCTCCATATCTGTGCAGTCAGGCCTGTGAACTATAGTGATTCCTATGTGAATCAGGCCTGACCGTGCAGAGAGGTAAGCGTAGACTCCGTGGGGTGCTCCTGAACAGTTACGGAAAATGTATCTTCGGAAATTATGGTGCCGGCAGGAGAGAAGGCGGTAAAGAGAGTATTCTGTAAAGGACGGCTGCGGAGAGCCGGTAAAGCGGAGAGGAACAGGCCCTTCCTGAATATTCCGGATGAACCGGAATATTCAGGACAAGGACGCCGTGTCTTACTTTTTCGGATTTACCACTGGAAGGTTATGAGGATCTATATGACATTCCAGACATCTGGGAAATCTCTTGTGCAATGCGGCCCCATGCGGCTCGCCATGACAGTTGCGGCATTTTGGAATCTGGCCGTGTTTGACATGACAGGTTGCGCAGTACAGAGCACTGTGTTTGGTCTTGTTGGTCTGCAGGTGCTGATATTCACTGGTATGACATGACCCACAGATGTTGTTGTTGGTGTCTTCGGGGTATTTCTTGATATTTTTTGCACTGTGCGGACTGTGGCATACAAGGCAGTCTTTATAGACCTGTCCTTCAACATGCGGTTCATGACAGTCAAAGCAGGTGGGACGGACACCATGTTTGTCCGCATGACAACCGGTACAGCCCACTTCCGTATTGTGCTTGCACGGATGGGTTTCAAACTCCTTGCCTTCAGGGTTGTAATGGCAGACCTCACAGGCAACAACCTTTTTCCCTGCTTTATTCTTGATCTCCTGGCTTACTCCGGAAAACGGAATAGTTAACGGTGTATGCGGATCCTGATGGCATCCCAGGCATTTGGTAAACGCTTCACCATGCGGGAGATCATGACAGTTGGAACATTTAGGCAGAATCTCCTGGTAATTCTTCTTCGTCGGGACATAGGCATGCAGTTGTTCATGGCAGTCGGTGCATTCAAACCGATGTTTGGATTTGCTCGCCTGCAGCCGTTTGTATTCGCCTTCATGACAGCTGCCGCACTGAACAGGAGCAAGGCTTTTCGGGGTATCCGTGTAGAGCGGATATTCAGACGCATCCGCTGCCGTTACAGGGGCTGCCGCCTCTGTGGCAACAGTGGCATTATCGGCTGCTGCATCGGCCTGTGGCGTATTCACCACAACAGGTTGCTGCGTATCCTCAGCCGCTGTTGTACCGCTACCACCCTGATTGGCACAGGCCGCAAAGGTCACTGAGCAGAACAGTGCAGCAAGCAGTGCCGGCACCCGGAGATTGACTTTCCTCTTCATTGATCTCTTCCCCCTTTTGGTGAATTATTTGGTAAGATCATGTGGATTATTATGACAATCCAGACAATTCTTAAATTTCTTCATCATTGATTTCGGATGCGGAGTTCCATGGCAGTCCTGACAGGCTGGTACGTTGCCATGGGTATCCTTATGACAGAAGGCACATTGGAATTTAGCGTGCTTGGTCGAACCTGCGGCCAGTAAGGTTGCTATGTCGCCATGACAGGCCCCACAGTACTTATTGGGGATGTCTTCCTTGTAGGTCACGTTGAGGGGCTGATGAACCCTGTGACAGGACACACAGTCGGCAAATTTCTGTCCTTTAAGGTGTGGCTCATGACACTCCATACAGTCCGGGATATATCCATGTTTGTCATGATGGCAGACTGCACAGTCAAACCCGCCATGGGCACTGGGATTGTTTTTTATCTCGTTGACCTGGGTCGGATGACAGGTGTTGCAGACGGCAACATTATCTTCACCGAAAACGATATGCAGGGGTTGATGCGGGTTCTGATGACAACTGAGGCACGGCTTCTTTACTTCAAAGTGGGCCTCTCCTTCATGGCACATGGAACACTGGGGAATAATCTCTCCCTTTTTCGTGGCCGGGGGATGGCCGCCGACATGACAATCAAGACAGGTGACCGCCGTTTTGTGGCTTGCTCCATCGTCCTGGTTCTGATGGACGATGGTCGGATGGCATTTTACGCAGTCGCTGACCTGCAGCACCGCATCCGCAGCCAAGGCGCTTCCTGTTGACACAACGAAACCGAAAGCCAGAAAAAAGGCTGTCGTGAAGATGAATTTTCTCATAACTTCCCCCTATTATACACTTCATGTATTGAAATGACGGAATTGTCCAGGAATATCCACAACCAGATGACCCCAAACAATACATTCATTGATTGTAACTATTCAGGTAGGGGCAGAGAACTAGCCCAACCACCACCTGTAACTGTTCAGGAGTGCTCCATATCTGTGCAGTCAGGCCTGTGAACTATAGTGATTCCTATGTGAATCGGGCCTGACCGTGCAGAGATGGGGTGCTCCTGAACAGTTACCATTGATTATTCTGTTTTTTTCCCCTCAAAACTCCACAGAATAATTACTCACAAGCCGTTGATCCGGCTTGTTTGAATATTTTTTTTTGCCTCTTGCGGCAGAGTAATCCAGGAAGGCGTACGGGTCAACCTTTCAATGAATTTCCATTCATAAGTAAAAAATATATGCATTCTGAAAAGATATGAAAATATCTATCTTTTCAGTGAGTAATATCACAATCAACCGGGGATTGCCAAGAAAAAAAACCCTGTTTTTTTTAGAAGGCAGCGGCAAAACAACATCAGGGGCCATTATCTAAGTATGATTACCGCCCGATATCTCGTCTTTGTTGTGAACCGGTATCGTAACTATTGGGGTGGGGGCAGAGAACCAGCCCAACCACCACCTGTACCTGTTCAGGGGTGCTCCTGAACAGGTACCCGGTATCTTGATATTGCACTGATGAGACCGTCGGCAACGGGTAAGGAAAGAAATTCGTTTCAAGACCTGATCCTCTGGAGTATATTGCAACGGGTATTTATCCGTAAACAGCGGGTTCCGAGTTTCGAGTTCCGAGTTCCGAGTTCTGAGTTTCGGGTTCCGAGTTCTGAGTTTCGGGTTCTGAGTTTAAAGTCAGCCGCCTTCGGCGGTTGTTGTTTGTAAAACATGCATTAACATTAACGCAGTAGGAGCCCGCCCCGCGGGCGAGAGTGGTCCTGTTGCACCACTCTGCGGTTGTAACACATTACTCATGGTTTCAAGACAATGTTCCTGCCCGCTCCGCAAAGGCTCTCTGCGGGCTGCTGAGGGTCTCTTATGATTACGCTGGAGGGCGGAAGTTTCTGCTGACATGGAATTGAATGCAAATCCGTACATTAGATAGAAAATTTTCAGGCCTGCTGCTGCCTGTTCTGTTGTTCTTTGCCGTCTGCATGACACCGGGACCCGGTGCTGTGGCCTTTGCCGAAGAACTGCTGGTGCCCGATGATTATTTTACCATCGGCGAAGCGCTGGAGGCCGCCTATGAAGGCGACACCGTTGTGGTCTACCCCGGAACCTATTATGAACGTATTGTCATGAAGGAGGGCGTCAATCTGGTCAGTTTTGCCGGTGATGACGGCAACGACCTTGTTGACGGGCCAGGGGTGAAAAAGGTCCTGCGGCGTACCCTGAGGACAATTATAGACGGGAGCGAGCTTGATGAACCCGGATACCTGATAAGCTTTCCAAAAGATACAACCGCTCCAATGAAGGTAGACGGGTTTACCTTTCGGAATATGCCCAAATATGTCTCGGGCGTGAACCTGTATCTCATGGAAATCCGCGGCTGCTCACCGGTTGTGGAAAATAATATTTTCACCGGAAACCTCAGTTGGGGAGCTATTCTCTCCACCGGTCTCGGGGTGGGCATGGGGCCGGCTCTTGATACCGTGGCCCGCCCCGTTATCAGGAATAATGTGGTCTATAAAAATTATGCCATCGGTATCGGAAACGGAAGTAATTCCGCCGCCCATATCATTGATAATGAAATCTTTGACAACTACTATGTTGATGACGGGCAAAGGGACCGGGTGGCTCCGGCCATAGGCATCCGTGAGCAGGCGCGGCCGATCATTGAAAACAATCTCTGCTACGGCAACGGCGTGGGAGTCGGGGCGGTGAACTTTGATTCTTTTAAAGACCCGTTGATTATCAGAGGAAACACCTTTTTTAACAACAAACGGGGGGGCATAGGTCTGCTGGGAATCGGCGGATTGAAGACAGGCGTTAAGGCCATTATTGAAAACAATACCATTTACGGCAACCTGACCTCCGGAATACGCTGCACCAAAACGGACAGTGTGCTGATTCGCTATAATACTATTTATGATAACAGGAGATCCGGGATCAGCCTGTGGGATGTGGGCGCAACTGTTATTGAGGACAATGAGATCTATGGCAACCTGACCGCCGGAATACGTCTGCTTGATGTTCCGTCGGCAAGGGTACAGCGGAATAATATCTATCGGAATGTTACTGCCGGTATTGATTTTATCGGTTGGAAAAAATTATGAACCATACAGCAACGGGTAGGTGTGGTCTGCCGGCGGACGGGAATCGGGCGTGCTGTTTTCACTTGAGGCGACAACATGTTCCGTATCTCCTGGTTCGGGTTCTCTTTTTCTGTTTACTTGGGTTGGCCCCTTTGGTCTCCTCTGCCGCAACGCTGTATTTTCCCAAGGGGAATCTGCCGCTGCAGGAGGTGGTCAACCGGGCGGCCCCGGGCGATACGATTATTGTTGCCCCTGGTGTCTATCCGTTTTTTTACGAAACCCTGACCATTATTAATGAATCCCTCCATATAAAAAGTTCCCATGGTCCGGAACAGACGGTCCTGCTCGGTAGAGGGAAGGGGCCGGTCGTGAGTTTTTCCAGGGGGAGTAAGGTTATTCTGGACGGCTTTACGATTACCAGTGTTGCTTCCAGCCGGGTCCTTGATCTGAGAGGTGGGGGGATTTACTGTGCCCCGGAGTCGGCACCTGTCATCATCAATAATGTGATCGTCGGCAATGCGGCCGTTTTCGGGGGCGCTGTTTACTGCGATACCTTATCCGCACCGGTGATCCAAAATAATACGATCGAAAAAAACAGTGCTTCTGTCAGCGGAGGCGGGATCTACTCCTTTCGCTCTTCCGGCGTTATCAGCAATAACCGGCTGGTTGAGAATAAAGCGGCCAATTCCGGAGGGGCAATCGGTGGCAACCGTGACGGTTCCCGGATAACCAATAATATCATCTGGAAGAACAGGGCCGGTTTTGGGGGTGGTATTTCCTGTGACCGGTCGTCGACTGAAATATCAAATAATACCATCGTGTTAAATCATGCCGATTACGGTGGCGGCATCGTGGTGGAGAAGGGGTCCGTTCGCTTGACAAATATGATCCTTTGGCATAATACAAAAGATGAGCTCTATCTTAAACAGGTGGGTCCGGCGGCCCGTCCGTCCTATTCTCTGATCGGTGATGGAGCCTTCAGGGGAATAAATGGAAATATTGCCAAAGATCCCCTGTTTAAAAACGCCGAGGATGGAGATTTTCACCTGCAACCCGGTTCTCCCTGTATTGATTCGGGGAGTATTGATCCGTTTTATACCGATAGGGACGGCTCCGTTAATGACATGGGCGCATTCGGCGGTCCCGATGTACTTCCAACAAACACGCTGCCTCCCGGCAAGGATTGATATGAAAAAAAGTATGTTTCCAGGCCTTCTCCCGGTCCTCTGTCTGTTGTTGTTGGCTTCGGCCTGCAGCAGCGGCACTGCCTCTGCGGCAATTCTCAAGGTTCCGGCACAGTATGACACGATTGCCGGGGGGCTGGCTGCAGCCTCTGCCGGAGATACCGTCAGGGTTGCAGCAGGTACCTATTTTGAACACATAACCCTGAAGGCCGGCGTTGTTCTTGAAGGTGGCTGGAATGCCGATTTTACCAGCCGGGATACGGCTTCTTTTGCCAGTGTTATCGACGGCGCCCGGGAAAAAGGATCCGTTGTCATTGGAGCAAATGATGCCGTACTGGACGGATTTACCGTGATTCATGGTTCATTACTGGAAAAGGATGGCGAATCGGTGGGGTCGGGTATTTACAGTAAGGAGACCTCGCCGATTATACGAAATAACATTGTCCGGGACAATGAACCCTCCGGTATTTTTTGTGAAACCAGTACAGCGCGTATTACCGGTAATCGTATTTACAACAATGCCCAGGCCGGTATCTATATGCAGAAGGGCTCCTCGTTAAAAATATCCGGAAATACCATCTGGGAGAACACGTATTCCGGTATCGGCAGCAGCAAGAAACCGAATTCACAGTTTGAGATCTACAATAACACGATTTTTAAGAATAAACGTTCAGGGATCAATGCTGAAAGTGCAACCGGTATAATCCGTAACAACCTTATTTACGAGAATAAGCGTTCAGGGATCCGTTGTGTCCCCATGCCGGTGAAGATCTACAACAATACGATTGTCGGCAGTGGCTGGTCCGGTATCCTGGTCGAAGACCCGACTGCGATACCAAGCATAAAAAACAACATCATTACCTTTAACGTGGATGCCGGAATCCGAGCCCATGGAAAAGGCTTTGATCATAACCTGGTATTTGCAAACGGCGAGACCGGTGCCTGTGACCCGACGTTTCTCTGGTGTGTCAAGCCGCAGTTCGGCGGTTTTGGCGATGAGAGGAGTTATCTGCGGACCAGAAATATTATTGCCGATCCGCTTTTTGTGGATCTTGCAGGGCATGATTATCACCTGAAGGCCGGGTCTCCGGCCATTGATGCCGGCGACAAAAAAGCGGAATTCAACGATATCAACTTTCCGCCCTCCATGGGCACGACCCGAAATGATATGGGGGTGTACGGCGGGCCCATGGCTCTGGCAGAGAAGCGGAAGGGAAACGCCAGACCGCAGGCGGTTGCCGGGCCTGACATTGAGGTGTTTGTCGGTCGTCGAGCTATCCTTAATGGCCGGCAAAGTCTTGATCCCGACGGGGATGCGCTGACCTATCAATGGACTCTTGTTCAAAAACCGGAGGCGAGCAAGGCTAAGCTTATCCGGCCTGATAGAGTGAAAACCGCATTCAAGGCCGACGTTGCCGGAACCTATGTCGCCCGGCTTGTTGTAACAGACCGCCTGGGCCTGTCCAGTGAGGCGCAGACCGTCACAGTGACCGTGCCTGCCAATCGTCCGCCGCTGGCCAATATAAGTGAAGTCCTGTCCCAGGTTTCAGCAGGAGATGTAATTACCCTGTATGGAAGTGCCAGTAAGGACCCGGAAGGCGCCCCGTTGAGCTATCAATGGTCGCTGCTGTATAAACCGGCCAACAGTCAGGCAACGCTTTCCGGCCAGGGTGTAGACAGTTCCCTGCAGCTGGACGTGGATGGCTCGTATGTGGTTCAGTTGATCGTGAATGATGGAACATTCGACAGCCTGCCGGTCACCGTGACTATCAGTACGAAAAATCCGGTCACCGCCGGCATTCGCCGGGTTCCTGAGGAGTATCCGACTATCCAGTCCGCCCTTGATGCCGCCCAGGACGGCGATGATATCATCGTTCAGAAGGGCAGGTATAAAGAGCTTGTGGTGCTCGACAAGAGCGTTAATTTGATTGGTAAGGACTGGCCGATTATTGACGGCGGACGGCAGAAGGGAAATAAGAATACCATTTCCATCTTCTATCTCGGGGACCGGGCCGGAAAAGTGGAAGGATTTGTAATTACCGGTGGTGGCAGTGGAGAGCTGGGGCATGGAATCAACATCTGGGACTCCTCTCCGGATGTATTCAACAACAAGATTGTCGGGAACAACCACGGCATGGGTATCCATGGTTCCCCTTCGCTCACCGCTAAAACAAAGGTTCACGGGAATCTCATTTATGATAACCTGGTGGGGATCGGCAACGGCAAGGACAGTACCGCCCACATTTACAACAACCGGGTGTTTGACAATAAGATTGTCGGGATCGGTTCCAGGGGCAAGGCCAAACCAAGAATAGAGGCCAACTATATCTATGGCAATCGCCTTGGCATCGGAGCCCGGGAAGTCGCCTCACCACAGATAAAAGGGAACCATATCTTCAAAAACGTAGACGGCATTGTTATCAGCCCGCTTTCCACCATCAAAAAATTCGCCTTTGATGATATTCTGATAGAGAATAATCTCGTCGTCAACAATGATCATGTCGGAATCGGTATAACCTCATTTAATTTAAGCAAGGTATTCATTAAGGGCAATACGATCCACTCAAATAATACCGGGAATCGAAAGATCAGGGGTGGTGGTCTGGTCCTAGGCTATCCGCAGCCCGCAACCTACACCGTCGTGGTTGAAGAAAACATTATTACGAATAATAAGGTCGCAGGAATCGTGAACTATCTCGGGCCGGATAACTTTCAGCAGGCCGGAGCAAACCTGCTCAACGATCGAAACAACGTGTGGGGCAATACGGTTAATTACCTGAACTGCCAGGCCGGGGGCCATGGACTTTGCCAGGATCCGAATTTTACCGGGCTCGATGCCGAGAATATGCAGAAGTCCCGTGAAAAACCGGTTGACGGGGCAGCCGTGGATATCGGCTATCAGTTTAACGAGTCTGATTTTTCCGAACTGCCGCCCGAAGAAAAGGCCGCTCTGTAAGGGTATCTGCTTCACTCTCCTTACTGTTTTGTTTTCTTTGTTTTCATCATTCGTTGTGCGTGCAGGATATGACGGCATAGCCGTCAAACTAACACAAAGTATCTATAATATCAGGGGATAACAATACCGTAGGAGCCCGCCCCGCGGGCGATAATTATGCGTCATATTGATGTCTCTGCCAACAATCGCCCGCAGGGCACAACCTGCTGATATGTTACGGCATTCGTCTTAGCTTGACGGCTATGGACATGACGGGTTATCTATCGATAAAGTAACTATTCAGGTAGGGGCAGAGAACTAGCCCAACCACCACCTGTAACTGTTTAGGAGTGCTCCATATCTGTGCAGTCAGGCCTGTGAACTATAGTGATTCCTATGTGGATCAGGCCTGACCGTGCAGAGAGGTAAGCGCAGACTCCGTGGGGTGCTCCTGAACAGTTACTCGATAAAGAGTATAACAGGAAGGTTTGTTAACGAAATATGAATACATTAAATGAACGGAGAAAAGCAGCCCGCCTGAAGGTCAACTCGTCAATAATGTGTTTTTTAAAGGTGGTTGATGGCGAATACAGCGGGCTCCTTAGGGATATGAGCGTGACCGGGCTGTATATGAAGCTCAAGGATCCGGGACAGCCTACCGGCACATGCGAAGTTGAAATCGTGCTGGATGGTGACAACAGCCGCCTTAAAATTGAATGTCAGGGCAATATTGTCCGCCATGACGAGGAAGGAGTGGCTGTTCACTTTCACTCCCGTTTGGAATGGTTCCCCATTGTCGCAACCTATTTCCAGAGGAGCCTGTAATCAGGACCGGGAATGTTCAGGCCCCCGGGTATGGTGCAGGGCTGTCGGTCCCGTATTGCGCCACCTTCCGGAGTGTTGCAGTCTCGCTACCTGACCTCTTTCCCGGCTTGCGAACAGCAGTCCGTCGCCTCTGTCTGCATGTCCTGAAAATGGACAGGATTGTCGAGCAATGTATCTGCTTATCCCCTCTACTCCCGTTTTTCAGCCATTTTTTGGTAACTATTCAGGTAGGGGCAGAGAACTAGCCCTACCACCACCTGTAACTGTTCAGGAGTGCTCCATATCTGTGCAGTCAGGCCTGTGAACTATAGTGATTCCTATGTGAATCAGGCCTGACCGTGCAGAGAGGTAAGCGCAGAC
>DRKH01000416.1 GCA_011051825.1 Desulfobulbus sp. | reverse complement strand
CCGGAAAAATGCCGACCGGCAGTGCGGTGGCCGCTGATATTGTCGATATTGCCCGTGATATCCGTTCCGATTCAGTGGGCCGGGTACCCTCGCTTTCCTATCTGCCGGAACACATCGGTGAGCGTAAAATCACGCCCATGGAGGAGCTGTCCTGTCCCTATTATTTCAGGATGTCGGTCAAGGATGAACCCGGTGTCCTGGCGGGCATCGCCGGCATTCTCAGTCGCAACACAATCAGTATTGAATCCGTCATCCAGAAGGGTCGCAAAGAGGGTGGCTCAGTGTCCCTGGTCATGCGGACCCATACCGCCGGAGAATCGGCAGTTGCCACGGCCCTGGAGGAGATAGATGCCCTGGAGGTGGTGACGGAACCGACGGTGAAGATTCGTATTCTTGAAGACGAATAACCGCAATCTACAGGGAACGTCTTGAAATATATTCTGATCATAGGCGACGGCATGGGCGATGAACCCATGGATGCGCTTGGCGGGAAAACCCCGATTGAGGCGGCGGATACTCCGGTCATCGACCGGCTGGCCCGCGCGGGTGAGCAGTTGCTGGTGCATACGGTTCCTGCAGGCTATCCCCCCGGCAGCGATGTGGCCAATCTCTCGCTGTTTGGTTATGAGCCTGAGAAATATTATACCGGTCGGGCCCCGCTTGAGGCGGCGTCCATGGGGGTCAAGATCGGCCGGGATGAGCTGGCGTTCCGTTGTAATCTGGTCACCGTTGACCGGCAGGACGACCGGATGATCATGCTCGATTACAGTGCCGGACATATTACAACTACGGAAAGCACGGCTCTTATCGAGGCGATCCAGGAATGCTGCGGTACTGAACGGGTGCATTTTTATCCCGGAATCAGCTATCGGCATCTGATGATCCTGAAAGGGGAACCGCCAAAGCTGAACACGGTTCCGCCGCACGATTATATGGACAGGGATGTCAGCGGGTTTTACAATGCGTATCTGCAGGTGGACTATCTTAAAATCCTGCTGGAGAAGACAGCCGCCGTACTGGCCGAGCATCCGGTCAACCGGGAGCGTATCCGCCGTGGGAAAAATCCAGCCAACGGCATCTGGCTCTGGGGCGAGGGCAAGAGCCCGGCCATGGAAACCCTGACCGAGCGTTTCGGCATTCGCGGCAGCCTGATCTCGGCAGTTGACCTCCTCAAGGGACTGGGGATCTGTGCCGGTCTTGCCGTGCCCGAGGTCGAGGGCGCAACCGGTTATATAGACACCAATTATGAGGGCAAGGTAGAGGCGGCCCTGCAGGCCCTGCACAGCGGAGATCTTGCCATCGTCCATCTGGAAGGTCCGGACGAAGCCGGGCACCAGGGCGCTCTTGCCGATAAGGTCCAGGCAATCCGTGATCTCGACTCCAGGGTGGTTGCCCCGATAGTGGCAAGTCTTGAGCAGTCCGGTGAGGATTTTCGGCTGGTGGTGACCATGGATCATTATACACCGCTTGCCCTGCGAACCCATGTCGACTGGCCGGTCCCCATGCTGCTCTATGATTCCAGAGGCGTGGACAGGCCCAGCGGACGCAGCTATTCCGAGGCCAACGCCAGGGCAGCGGTTGGGGAAAACGGGCTTGAACTGGCAAGCGGTGCGGATTTTTTCAACCGTTTCATCCGCGGGACACAGGGATGAGCAGTCTGCAGTCGACCATGGAGGAACCGGTCTTCCGGACGGAATACCGGGTGATTTACGGGGATACCGATGCCGGCGGCGTGGTCTACAATGCCAATTATCTCCGGTTCCTTGAAATCGGCCGTACCGAGATGATGCGTGCATGGGCCATGCCGTACAGGGAAATAGAGGAGCAGGGGTTGATCCTGCCGGTGACCGAGAGCTACCTGCGCTACAAGGCCCCGGCCTTTTATGACGATCTGGTTAGCATCGCCGTTTCCCTGGCGGAACTTAAAAAAGTCTCCTGCCGTTTTCATTATCGAATCACCAGGACCTGCGGCGAAAAGGAGCAGCTTCTGGTCAAGGGTTTTACCAATCACGCCTGTGTCAACCGGCAGGGAAAGCTGACCCCCTTTCCCGAAACAATCCGGCAACGTATTGACGGGATCCGGCAGAGATAAAAAAGAGCATGGTGAGCTGTTTCAGTGTTGACAATCATGCTGGAATGGTTTAACATGTAATCCTGCGTCGCGGGGTGGAGCAGTCTGGTAGCTCGTCGGGCTCATAACCCGAAGGTCAGAGGTTCAAATCCTCTCCCCGCTACCAACAAATTCAAGCACTTAGCTCATTTTGGGTTAAGTGCTTTTTTTGTGCCTGGTGTTCCTTTGGTGTTCCTTTTGTTCGCACCTGGGAAGAACCCATGCGTATCTGCATGTTGGAATGATCTGACACTCACTCTTCTTCATTACCACCAGCCAGCTCCATTATCTCCTCCTGAAACTCTGGATCACCCATCAATTTCCGAGCAAGAGCCGTGCAAATAGCCGCAGTAAGTCCATCATGATCACCGGAGGCTACATTTACGGTAATTTCGCCATCTTCATCGGTTTCAAGGATGAGAGCTGATTGATTGGGTTTAAGTTCCATAATCAATGATCCGTGACCTTATTTCTGTATAAAATTTCTTTCTCAAACACATCTATGGCATCACCAGTACCAAGGGAGAATTCTTCTGGAAGCTCGGTGAGGATAACAGCGGTAACTCCATCAAAAAAGATATTTTCAACGTTCAGGTCAATAGAGCCGCCATCCGTACGAATATCTTTCTCTGTACCTGCTCTGAAGAAGACCCTGACTGTTATCTTATCACCAACTTATAAATCCTTGATACTGACTCCGGGATAATCAGGGAACTCGTTGGGGTAGAAGTGTTTCCCTTTCCTTGTCAGTTGTCCAGAGTGTATTCTCCCTTTTGCCTGGTCTCGCCGTCCAGGTTATGCAAGGGGAAAAAGGTGAATACCGGCCACCATTCCAGAGGTGCAACAAAACGCATCGCAACACCTTCCCGGTCCTGTCGTATCACAACGGCCGGCACGTTGATGATCAACTGGCTGCCGGTGCCAAGTAAAATGATTTCCACTTTTACGTGATCATCAATTTCAAAGACGGGCTTAATGTACAGATAGAGGGCGTCAATGGCGATATCCCGGACCATCCCTTTTATCGCCCCTATCTTTCCTGATTTGACCATTGCATGGGCAGAATAGTTAATCCGTGCCCGGTCTCGTTTATATTCGTTCATGGAGCGTTTGGAGTTCCTTGACAAACGGAAACACCGGCTGGAGAATATCGGTGCATTTTGTTCCTGTTCCCTTTTTCGATTGTACCTGTTGAGGTGGCAGTACGATGTTTGCCGACCTATGGCCCGTACGTTCAGATGTACTCCGTATCGGAGTGTATGCTCCCTGAGGAATGCAGGCCAAGGATCTATAGCCCCGTTGCAGGCAGTCGCGACCGTACGAAGATGCAGTGTCCCCGATCAGTTACTGGCCGTTGTCAACCTCGAGCCATACCTTGAAGGTCGGATAATGGCTTTTTTCAATACGGTAGCGGATGCTGACACCGTCGGCCGGTCTCCATGCCAGCCAGCTCTTTTCGGCCAGGATTACTTTCTTTCCGTTCACCATTGTGTACAGAAATTGACCATCCTGTGCCATCCCGTTCCGGAGTCGAAAAAAAAGTGACCTGTTCCCGCTGTATCCCTGCTCAACCCTTAAGGTGACATGAAGAAAGATACCATATTCCCCTGATGATGGAAGCCTGCCAAAGGTTTTACTGATTTTTACAGGCTGACGGTAGACGGTATTGCGTTTGGCCACGGCATCCAGAGTCAGCGCTGATAGACCTGTTGCTGTGCATAATACAATCAGAATGCTCATCAGGATAGCGTGTTTCATCCCTCATCTCCCTCGTTGTATCTCGTCACAGGGGGGCTGTCATCATCTGCAGGCCGTTGCCGGTCAATGTGTTCTGCAAGGGAGACAACGATTGCATGGGTACCCGGTCTCTGCTCAATTTATGAGTCCATTGATTTGTAACTATTCAGGTAGGGGCAGAGAACT
>DRKH01000415.1 GCA_011051825.1 Desulfobulbus sp. | reverse complement strand
GCGGAAACCATGGTCGGCGATACCGGGCAGCTGGTCTTTGTCGATGGTGCATCAAATGGCAAGGTTGTTGAGGCTGTCGTAGGAAAAAGTAAAAAGGGGGACATGGTCTACGGTCCCAACAGGATCTACCCCAAGGGGAAGTATATCGCCCGCTTCTTCCTGCGAAAGAGCAGGGCAAAGAAAAAAAATGCCAAAGGGAATGCTGCGGAACTGCTCGTGACCGACGGTCGGAATATAACGACCTATGGCAAGCGCATGCTGACCGCTCAGGAACTGAATAAAAAAAGCTTTTCCGGGCTGGATGTCGATTTTGAGCTGGCCCGGGCCGACGAACTCAGCTTTCATGTCAGATTCATGGGTACGGTGGGATTGCAGCTGGACAACATCGAAATCATCAGAAGGTAGATCCCTTTAAGCGGTATTGAGTCGTCATCAGGTAGCCATGGCACAACGAACAGACTGGGTTGACTACGCAAAGGGGATCGGAATCATTCTGGTGGTCTATGGTCACCTGCTCAGCAGTGGTTTTCATGCAGGTCTCGCTATCCCCGAGCATTTTTTTCTGCTCTCCGACAGCCTGGTGTACAGCTTCCATATGCCCCTTTTCTTTTTTCTGGCCGGTCTTTTTGCCGTGCAGAGCTGCAGAAAACGGGGGCTGAAAAAGTTTCTTGTCAACAAACTGGAGATCATCGCCTATCCCTACCTGATCTGGTCATTTCTCCAGGCCACTGTTGAGGTGTTGTTCTCAGGTCATTCTTTCAGGGGGGCAACGTTTGGGCAGTTGCTGGCAATTCCCTACCTGCCGTGGGCACAGTTCTGGTTTCTGTATGCGCTGCTGGCCATGTATGTCGTCTTTGGGATTTTCAGTCGTCTCAACCGGTCTTTTTTTATTCCTGCCCTGTTGGCTGTCGGCGCTGTCCTGTTTATTTGGCCCATCAACAGCGAAATCATGGCAATGCACGGCTTTTCCACCGGCTTCCTTTTTTTTGTCTTCGGTGTGTTGGCCAGGGAATATCTCGGCAATGTTGAAATATGTACCGAAAAGAGGCATTCTGCTGTTGCAGCGTTTGTCTTGCTCTTTGTTTTTGCCGGATCCGGGGGCTACATCTTTGAGCGGGTCATTGCTCCGACCAGGTTGACGGATGGTTCCCATCCCTTCATTTTTTTATATCTTGCCGGGCTTGGTATTGCAATGTGTATCGGCTTTGCCCAATACCTGGCCGGGAAAAAATGGTGCAACTGGCTTAAAATTCTCGGCCGGTATTCCCTGCAGATCTACCTGGTCCATATGCTGGCCGGGGTGGGAGCCAGGATTTTTCTGTTCAATGTTTTGCAGATTCAAAATCCGGTTGTCCATATGATTGTCGGGGTTGGGGCGGGGGTAACGGTTCCCATTCTGTTGTACCGGGTAACCTTGAAGATGAGGTTCCCTTACCTGTTTTCCCGAAAGTAGGCCACGAAATACCGTCGTTTCGGGAGAATATCATCGTTCGAAGTCTACGCTGTCTGTTATGACTGTGACCTCTTACGCGGGTTTACATGGAGACCGGTGGCAACCGGGAGTAACTCATGATTATTGTTGACGGCCACGTTCATATCTATGATTGTTTTGACGTCGATCTGCTTTTTGATTCGGCTGTCGAGAATTTCACGCAGGCGGCCGAGCAGATCGGTATGGGCCGGGAGGCTGTATCCCCAGTACTTCTGCTCACTGAGGGCGCAGCCGATCCCTGGTATGGGCGGTTGCGTGAAACTGTCGGGAGTAAAGAACAGGGGACTTTTACAGTATCCGCACACTGGGATGGTCGTTTTTCCCGGGAAATGGACTCGCTTACGGTCTCTCGTCGTGACAGGCCGGAGAAAAAGCTCTATCTTGCAGCCGGCCGTCAGGTTGTTAGCGCCGAGCGGATTGAGGTGCTCGCGCTGTTCTGCAGCACTAAAATAGACAACGGGCTGTCTCTGGAGCAAACCGTTGCCGCCATTGAGCAGGTCGGGGGCATTCCGGTCCTGCCCTGGGGGGTTGGGAAATGGTTGGGGAAACGCGGCCGGATCATAAAAGATTTTCTTTGTTCGCGCTCAAAGGGGGTGCTTTTTCTGGGCGATAACGGTGGTCGTCCAGGTCTATGGCCGACTCCGACCCTGTTTGCCCTGGGCCGGGAAAAGAATATGGCGGTCTTACCCGGAACCGACCCGCTCCCCTTGCCCGCTGAAGCCGCGCGGGTGGGGAGCTTTGGCTTTTACCTGCAGGAGCACGGGCAACAGCAGGAATCACCGATAGCCTCTCTGCAGCATGCATTAAGTTTTGGCGAGGCGGAGATTTTCCCCTTTGGTGAGTTGCTGAAAAATAGGGTCTTTCTGGCAAACCAGCTGCGACTGCGCTTTTCCTCCTGAAATCTCCCTTGAGGAGAACAAAAAATGACCATAGGTAATCTCAAAAAAATATGTGCAGAGCCACTTGATATTCTTGTTATCGGCGGTGGCGTGCATGGGGCAACCATTGTCCATGAGCTGGCAACGGCCGGGTATCAGACCGCAATCGTTGAAAAGGACGATTTCTGCGGCGCAACCTCGGCCAACAGTCTGAAGATCCTCCATGGCGGCCTCCGCTATCTCCAGCATTTGAATATCAAGCGAATGCGTCATTCCATTATTGCCCGGCGGGAGATGATGCAGATGGCGCCGCACCTGGTGGAGCCCCTGGCCTGCATGATGCCGCTGTCCGGAAACGGGTTGCGGGGAAAAGGGGTTATGCGGGCGGCGCTTTTTGTCAATGACTGCATCGGCTGGGACCGGAATAAGAATCTGCCTGAGAAAATCCGTCTGCCCGGCGGGCGTATTGTGTCAAAAGAGCAATGTCTGGAGGTTATACCCGGTCTTGCAATGGAGGACCTGCAGGGGGCATCGGTCTGGTATGACGCCCTGGCCGTCAACACGGAACGGCTGGTTCTGGAGTATATCCTTACAGCTGTTGAATATGGCGCCGGGGCTGCAAACCATGCCCGGGTGACCGGTGTTGACAAGACAGCGGATGATCATTATCAGGTGACCATCCTGGACAACCTGAGCCGGGAGGAACACCGGTTACAGGCCCGCTATATTGTCAATGCCTCGGGCCCCTGGTTCGAACAACTCTTGGGTTTTCCAGCAGGAGAAGACAATAAAGAGACTGCAAAAAATACCCGGAAATGGGCCCTGGCCTTGAATATAGTCAGCAGGAAGAAGATTTTTGCCGATTATGCCGTTGCTCTGGAAGGACAGCGTTGCTATGAGGACAAAGATGCAATCCTCAAGCGGGGCAAACGACTTTATTTTTTTGTACCCTGGCGCGACCGCACCATGATCGGGACGGAATATGAAGAGAGTGCAACCGGCCCGGACCAGATGCAGGTACGGCGGGAGACCATTCAAAATATGGTGGATGAGGTCAATGCCATCTATCCCGCGGCAGATCTCTCCTACGAGGATATCTCGTTTTATCACGCCGGACTGCTGCCCATGCGCAGTGAGAGTGGAGCTGGTGATATTCAGCTGGAGAAAAATTCGACCGTTTGCAAGCACGGAGCTACCATTTGGGACCGGATACTCTTGGTCAGGGGGGTGAAATATACCACTGCGCCCCATATCGCCCATGAGGTCGTCCACTATTTTAAACAACATACTTCCGGACTGCTGCGGGTTGAGCCGACCATCGGTTCCGTCCCCGTCCCTGGGGAAATCGAGCAGGCTCAGGCTCAGGCCCAAGAGCTGCTTCAAAGAAGGTACGGCCCCAGGGCCGGTCATATCCTTGTCCGGATGC
>DRKH01000414.1 GCA_011051825.1 Desulfobulbus sp. | reverse complement strand
TCCCGGATTTCCAGCACCTTGTTGACAAAGGAATTGGTGAAAAACCGGTTATGGGAGACAATAATGATGGACCCCTCATACTGGGCCATGGCCTCCTGCAGCACTTCCTGGGAGCTGATATCAAGGTGATTGGTCGGCTCATCAAGCAGCATCAGGTTGGCCGGCCGGACCAGCATTTTTGCCAGGGCCACCCGGCTCTTTTCCCCGCCGGACAGAACCTGGACTTTCTTGTCCACCTCGTCACCGGTAAAGAGAAAGGCGCCAAGCAGGGAACGCACCTGGGTAATGGTCATGTTCCGGGCCGCATGATAGACCGTATCCAGCAGGCTCAATTCACCGGCAAGCTCCTGGGCCTGATGCTGGCCGAAATAGGAGAGGATCACATTATGACCTGGACGGACCTCACCTTCGGCCGGTTCGAGCCCGGCAAGGATCTTCAGCAGGGTTGATTTTCCAGCCCCGTTGACCCCGATAACGGCAAGTTTATCTCCCCGCTGCAGAGAAAGGCTGACATCCTCAAAAACCGTTTTCTCTCCAAAAACCTTATGCACCCCCTTCAAGGTCAGGATGTCACGGCCCGAGGCCGCTGCCGGGGGAAAGGAAAAGTGAACGGAACGCTCGGTTTCAGACAGCTCAATCCGTTCAAGTTTTTCCAGCTGCTTAACCCGGCTCTGGACCTGACGCGCCTTGGTTGACTTGGAACGGAAACGGGTGATAAAGCGCTCGGTCTGTTTAATCATCGCCTGCTGGTTGTTATAGGCCGCCCGTTCCAGTTCCAGCCGCTGTTCTTTTTCCACCAGGTAGTGGGAGTAATTGCCTTTGTAGACGGTCAGGCGGCCGATGGACAACTCCCAGGTTATTTCGGTGACCCGGTCAAGAAAGGAACGGTCATGGGAGATGATAATCATGGCACCATGGTACTGCCGGAGAAACTCTTCCAGCCAGGTCAGCGAATCAATATCAAGATGATTTGTGGGCTCATCAAGGAGCAGAAGAGCAGGCTTCTGCAGAAGCAGTTTGGCCAGCAGGAGCCGCATGATCCAGCCCCCGGAAAAGCCGGCAACCGGCTGTTCCAGATCAGCTTTGGAAAAGCCGAGACCAAAAAGAATTTTTTCTATCTCCGGTCGCATCCGGAAGACATCCTGCCCCTCAAGCAGATGCTGCAAATCCCCCTGGCGCTCGAGCAGGGCTTCAATTTCCGGATGCCCCTGATCAAGAACGGCAAGCTGCTCGCCGATTTTAACCAGTTCCTCCTGACTGGCCAGAATATCATCAAAGGCGGATTCCGCCTCGTCATAAAGAGTTCGCTCCCCCAGCTCAATGGTGATTTCCTGGGGCAGGTAGGCAACCGTGAACCAGGAGGCACGGCTGACGATACCGGGATCGATTTCCTGACGACCACACATGATTTTGAGAAGGGTGGATTTTCCGGTCCCGTTGACCCCCACCAGCCCCACCCGTTCGCCTGCATTTACCTGGGTGGAAATATTACGGAAAATATGTTTTGCCCCATACTGAAGGCTGAGATTGTTAATACTGAGCATAAATTATAGGGATTAGGGATTAGGGATTAGGGATTAGGGATTAGGGATTAGGGATTTTTGTCCTCAGGAACCAGTTGAACAATTCCCCGGGGCTGATCCGGGTCACTATGCAGGGTAAATCTATCAGAGAGTCCCAGGCTGGTCAACCGATGAATATTTGCTGAACCTACTCCCCGGAACACGGATTGATCCCGATCAGAGATCTGCAGCCGGATCTGCCTGCCCGGCGGAACCCGGCTGAGCAGTTTTCTTGCCTGTCGAAGCATAAGCCGGGCATTGACAAGTTCGCCAAAGGCCGGATGGTAGGGGCCGGCCACCAGTGAACGTTCCAGCTCCGGTCCCGGCTGCAAGCCCATACGAACCACCCGGATACCATGGGCGGTCATCTTTTTTTTCATCCACGCAGCCTGGAGAACAGCCCGGGAAAGCGACAGCGGTTGATAGGCGCCCCGTCGGTATCGACCCTCAAGGCCGCTGCCCGCAACCACAAGCACCGGATAAATACGAATAAAGGCGGGGGCAAGCGTAATCACACGGGCAACTGTTTTGCGCAGGCTGGAAAAGGTCTGTCCCGGCAGCCCGACCATCAACTGGATACCCAGTTCCATTCCTGCCGTCCCAAGCAGAGCGGATGCCCTGATCACATCCGCTGCCCGATGACCACGGAGACTCTGTTCCAGGACTGCATCGTCAAGGGACTGGACCCCGAGCTCAACAGTTGCAACCTGTTGCTTCTGCAAAAAATCAACAATTCCGAGGTCAATATAATCAGGCCTGGTCGACAGACGGATGGTCTGCACTTCGCCGCTTTCAATAAACGGCTGAACAGAAGACAACAAGTCCTGCTGACGGGCCACGGGAAGGCCGGTGAAACTACCGCCGTAAAAGGCCACCTGCACCCGGGATAAAGTATTTTTCCGGCCCCGCTCAAGCCAGATACGGATACTTTGAGCGACCTGCGGGCCCGTTACCGGCCGTCCCTCTACCCCGCTGATCCGGTGCTGATTGCAGAACACGCAACTGTGCGGACACCCCTCGTGGGGAATGAAGATGGGAATGACAAGCAGGGACAAGGGATCAGCGTCTACCGTGAAGGGTCTTCTTCACGGAGTTTCTTCAAGGCAGCGCCGGCAGCCTGTTGTTCGGCCTCTTTTTTGCTTCCGGCCCGGCCGCTGCCGAGTGTCTGATCATGAAACCGTACGGACACGGAAAAAATACGGGCATGGGCCGGGCCCTCTTCCGCCTCCAGCACATAACTGGGTCCTTCATTATAGCGTTCCTGCAACAACTCCTGCAGGCCGG
>DRKH01000413.1 GCA_011051825.1 Desulfobulbus sp. | reverse complement strand
GTCACCATCGGTGCCAACGGCTGGACGGCGTTCCAGCAGACGGAGATCCTGCTTGATATTCATTTTGACAGGCAGCAGTTCACTGCTGATAACCTCTCCAACGCAAATTATCCCGCTTTGATAAAGAAATCCATGCTGACCATGTTCCCCAAGGTCAAGGGACGCAGCGATAAACGGAAACTCTATAAGCTTGTCAGCTCCGGAGCCGCTTATGTCCTCCAGGATATGGTGATGCGGGATAGCGGTATCATCGGCACTTCCAGAAAAATCTGGCTGCCGGCCGATGACGAGGTGGATATGTTGCTCAAGGGGCATGTCCGACGGGATGTGCCGGAAAGAGATCGACGGCTCAACGATAAACAGATCCAGTGGATAGATCAACTGGTTGCGGCCGGACGACTGGAAAAAAAGTTCAATACCACCTTCTTTACCGCCGGAGACTCAAGGGAACCTGAGCTGGCCGGAATTCGAGGTGCAGTGGCCGGTTCTTTTCTGACCCTGGCGGTCACGTTGCTGCTTTCTTTTCCCATAGGTGTGGCCGCTGCAGTCTACCTGGAAGAATTTTCCCCCCGCAACCGCTGGATTGATCTGGTCGAAGTCAACATCAACAATCTGGCTGCCGTCCCCTCCATTGTCTTTGGCCTGTTGGGCCTGGCTGTGTTTCTCAATGTGTTCGGCATGCCCAGATCCGCACCCCTGGTCGGCGGGCTGGTCCTTACCCTGATGACCCTGCCGACAATTATTATTGCCTCCCGGGCTTCGCTTAAATCCGTTCCCCCCTCCATTCGTGAGGCCGCATTTGGCATCGGTGCTTCAAAAATGCAGACCATAACCCATCATGTCCTGCCGCTTGCCATGCCCGGAATGATGACCGGCACCATCATCGGAATGGCCCAGGCCCTGGGGGAGACCGCCCCTTTGCTTATGATCGGTATGGTTGCTTTTATCGTCGATGTTCCCTCAAGCCTGACCGATCCGGCGACCGTGCTGCCGGTCCAGATCTACCTGTGGGCGGATGCACCCGAGCGGGCCTTTGTCGAACGAACCTCAGCCGCAATCATGGTTCTACTCACCTTTCTTATCTCCATGAATGCAGTGGCGGTCTTTCTGCGCAGGAAGTTTGAACGCCGCTGGTAGCCGGAACGTTGTATTTAACGATCCTCTAATGCAACACAAACGGAAACTGAATACTCGTTGACTATATAGATGGACGTAAATGAGTTGTATCTCAGTTTCCATGCATTGTGCGGGACAACTATTCAAGATCTATTTTACAGGCGTACTCTTTAAAAAGGAGAGAAGGGATGTGGAAAAAAAGTGGAATTTTTGCTGTTGCAGTACTGCTGTTCGGTTTGGTTTTTGCCGTGGCCAATGCATCATCCGGACGTGATTATATCACCATTGTCGGTTCTTCAACGGTCTATCCATTTGCCACTACAGTGGCGGAACAGTTTGGTAGATCCAGCAGGTTCAAGACCCCAAAAATTGAATCCACCGGTTCCGGCGGCGGCATGAAACTGTTCTGCGCCGGTCTGGGCATTGAAACCCCGGATATTACCAATGCATCCAGACGGATAAAAAAAACCGAATATGAGAAATGCAGGAAAAATGGTGTCAAAGAGATTGTCGAAGTCAAAATCGGCTATGATGGAATTGTGCTGGCCAACTCCAAAGCCGCACCGAGAATGGATTTGAGCAAGAAGGATATCTATCTTGCCCTGGCAAAAGAAGTCCCCGATCCTGCAGGGAGTAAAAAACTGGTTGCCAACCCCTATACCACCTGGAAAGAGGTCAACCCGTCTCTGCCGAATACCAGGATCGAGGTCCTTGGCCCGCCGCCGACATCCGGCACCCGGGACGCCTTTGTTGAGCTGGCCATGGAAGGGGGCTGTAAGCAGATTGACTGGATAAAGGCATTGAAAAAAGAAGACAGGAAACTGTTCAAGTCCATCTGCCATACGGTCCGTGAGGATGGTGCCTATATCGAGGCCGGTGAAAACGATAATCTGATTGTCCAGAAGCTTGAGGCCAATCCCAAGGCGGTCGGTATCTTCGGCTTCAGTTTTCTTGATCAGAATGGCGATAAAATCCAGGGCTCGCTTGTTGGTGGCAAGGAACCGACCTTTGAGAATATTTCCTCCGGTAACTACCCTGTTTCCCGTCCACTTTACTTTTATGTGAAAAAAGCACATGTCGGGGTCATTCCCGGGGTGAAGGAATATCTGGCTGAGTTCACCGGCGATAAGGCATGGGGCGAGGACGGGTATCTGGCCGACAAGGGACTTATCCCGATGCCTGTCGAGGAACGGAAAGCGTTTGCAGCCCGGGCCAAGACGCTTACACCGCTTGTTTTAGAAAAATAGGAGCTGATTATGGAATCAATGGGCGCGGTGCTGAATAGAAGCGAGGTCCCCTTTCCAACCGGGGACGGTCAGGTGCTTGAAGAGACCCGGCAGCCGGAGCGGGCTGAGCCGGAAAATCGGGTGACCGTTGGTGAGCCGTTTGTCGATGACCCCCGGATGACCTGCAGAGATGTCAATGTCTATTACGGTGATAAGCATGCGATCAGAAACGTGTCCATTGATGTGGGCCGTAACGAGGTGCTGGCCATGATCGGTCCGTCCGGCTGTGGAAAGTCAACCTTTCTGCGTTGTCTGAACCGGATGAATGATACCGTGGATACCTGCAGGGTCAGCGGAGTTATTTTTCTTGACCGGCTCAACATCTATGACAAGTCCGTTGACGTGGTTCCTCTGCGAGCTCAGGTGGGCATGGTATTTCAGAAACCCAATCCCTTTCCCAAATCGATTTATGATAATGTCGCCTATGGTCCGAAAATCCATGGTCTGGCCTCGTCGAGATCTGAACTTGACGAGGTTGTGGAACGTTCTTTGAAAAAAGCAGGCCTGTGGAGCGAGGTCAGTGATCGGCTCGATCAGCCGGGAACCGGTCTTTCCGGAGGCCAGCAGCAGCGGCTTTGTATTGCCCGGGCTATTGCGGTGCGGCCGGAGGTTATTCTTATGGATGAACCCTGTTCCGCCCTTGATCCCATTGCCACCGCCACGGTGGAGAACCTTATTGCCGAGCTCCAGGAACAGTATACCATCGTGATTGTGACCCATAACATGCAGCAGGCCGCCCGGGTTTCACAGCGAACCGCCTATTTTCATCTTGGTGATCTGATTGAGGTGGGAAGTACCGACCGGATCTTTACCAACCCCCGCCACCGCCTGACGGAGGACTATATCACCGGCCGGTTTGGCTGATCAGGCCGGATTCATAAACAGAAGACGGAAATAAAGGGGCGCAAGACTGGAAGGGTTACCGCCTGCTCCGGTTTCCTCAAACCTTGTATTTTGTTTTCTTTAACAATGGTTTCTTTGGCTCCTTTGCCGTAATGGTATTATCCATGCTCCGCCTTTACCCGGCACATGTTTTTCTTTCTCCCTGTTTCCTTGAATGAATTGCAGGCCAATGGCTTTGGGAAAGTGGCGGAAAGCCGTTGACCTTCGGGCGGAATTCCTGTATTTTAACGATAAGATTATTCCGTAAAGACTCTACGTTTCCGTTGCCCTGAAAAACGAGTATTCCCCCTTCCTCCCGGTGTTGCTGCTCTGTTGCTTATCCTGTCTGGAAAATACAAAGAGAACAGGATCAGGTTTCCGTGTCGGCACCCCGCAGTCCAGGAGAAACTGTTATGACAGCCAATCGTATTGCCACAGGAGTTCCCGGTCTTGATGAAGTTTTAACAGGTGGATTTGTTCCGGCTTCAAGTTATCTGCTGCTTGGCGGACCTGGTGCCGGCAAGACCGTTCTTTCTCTCCAGTTTCTGCGCCAGTGCCGCTCTATAGAGGGGTGTTGCCTGTTTCTTTCTCTCACCGAATCGGTGGACACCATTTGCAGGGATGCACACAGCTTTGGCTGGAATCTGGAAAAAATCAATCTGGTTGATTTGACCCTTACCGATGATCAACCAAAGACCAATGGCGAGTATACGGTCTTTTCCCCCGGGGATGTGGAGGAAGAGTCGATCTGGAAAAAGATTTACGCCGCCATTGATGAGTACCGTCCCGATCGGCTGGTGATCGATTCGGTGACCAATCTTCGTTATCTTTCCACGGATGAATACCAATATCGTAAACACATCCACCAGTTGATTAATTATCTTTCCAAGCGTCGGTGCCTTTCGCTCCTGTTGTTTGAGCCCGGCGAACTGGAGCGGGAGCAGTCCATTGCCATGGCCGTTGATGGTGTTTTATGGCTCCATCGTGATATATCCAGGGAGCTGGTAACGGAAATACGCAGTCTGGAGGTCAGCAAGTTTCGTGGGAGCGGGTATCTCCCCGGTTGCCATCCCCTGCGAATCACAGCCGACGGTATCGTCATTCATCCGCATCGTGTTGAAATTCTTAAACGGCCCGGTTGCGAAAGCATGTTGATGCCGACCGGTATAGCATCCCTTGATAATCTGCTCAAGGGTGGTTTTCATGTCGGGACCTGTACTCTTCTCAGCGGACCTTCCGGTACCGGAAAGTCCAGTCTTGGTACCCACTTTCTGGTTCAGGCGGCGGAGATGAATATCCGGGGAATAATGTACTGCTTTGAGGAGGGAAAGGAATCGATCCTTGAGCGATGCCGCGGCATCAATATCCCCCTGGAAGAATGGCTTGAAAACGGAATTGTCTCACTCCGCGAGATCAACCCGCTGGAATTATATCCCGATGAGTTTCTTGAGATCATCCGCCGGGACATGGAGGATGATGATCGGCAGGTTATTGTTATAGACAGTCTGCGCGGCTATAATCTGGCCATGGGTGAGTTCGGTAACCTGGTTGCCAACCTCCAGAATATTTTAAACTATATCCGGCGCAAAAGAGGAACCTTCTTCCTGGTCAACGAAATGCAGAAGATCATGGGCGATCTGCGGATCTCCGAAGATGGAGTCAGTTATCTGGCCGATAATGTCCTGATGATTCGTTATGCCGAGTACAGTGGTGAGATTATAAAGGTTATTGCCTGTTTGAAAAAACGGCATGGTGACTTCCAGCCCGACCTGCGGGAATTTAAAATCACAGGAAAGGGAATCCTGGTTGGAGAAAAGCTGTCCCGTCTTCGTGGCCTGCTGACCGGTGTGCCGCATGTGGAGGATCTTGGGAAAAAACCGATGCTGAACTTGTGAAGAATACGCAAGAAAATATAGTTGTTGCTTTTGCCCGGCCTGCAGATGAACGGCTGGTGCGTGAGCATCTTTCTTCTTTTGGATATACCGTGCTCCCCATATCCGATGCGGAGCGGTCTGCTGTTGATCTCGTTCTCCTTGATGCCTCTTCCGCCGGCAGGTGCGGGATGGAATTCCTCAGGAATCTCAAGGACCGTGATCCTGTTTTTCTGCCGGTCATCGTGGCCCTGGATGCCAGGGACAGCGCTGTCGGTTGGCTACGTTCCGGGATTGTTGATGACTGTCTGCGCCTGCCCCTGAGTAAAGCTGAACTGATCAGTCGGATCAACGTCTTTCTCCGCCTGCGCCACCGGACTCTGGCCCTGACCGAAAAGAGCAAGGAGGTCCAGGCCCTGGTGGATTCTTCGCAGGATCATATTTTCATGCTGAATGAACAGGGTGTCTTTCTTGCCAGTAACAGCCGGGTACGGCATCTTGGCTGGAAACGTGGAAAAGATCTTGTTGGATGCCGACTGGAAGAGGTTCTGCCTGCGGATATAGCCGGGTTGTTTCGGAAGGAATGTGCTGCAGCGCTGGATACTGACCGGGTACGAACTCTGGAGTATAATCTGGATGATAAATCAGGAGTATTGTATCGTCAGGTAACGCTTTTTCCGGTGAACCTGGTCGACGGTGGCAAGAGAGTCGGCGGGGTCTGCCGGGATGTCACAGCCCTTGTTACAACGGAGCAGGATCGATTTCTCCTTGCCAAGACCATGGAGTACACTGCGGAGAGTGTGATCATTACCGATCGTAATGAACATATTATTTTTGTTAATGCGGGCTTTGAGAAAATAAGCGGCTATGACCGCCGGGAGGTCCTGGGGCTGAAACCCAAGATTCTCAGCAGCGGCAGGCATGATGACGCCTTTTACCGGGAAATGCACGAAATCATTTATGGGGGCCGAACCTGGAAAGGCGACATAATCAACCGAAGAAAGGATGACCGGCAGTACACGGTTGAAGCAACCATCTCCCCGGTTTTTGATGAACAGGGCAATATCACCCATTTTGTCTCGGTCCGTCGTGATGTAACCGATGAGCGCAAGTTTGAAAAGGCCCGCGAACGGATGCAGCGTCTTGAGGCAATCGGTACCCTTGCCGGCGGTATCTCCCATGATTTTAATAATATTCTTACCCCGATCATGGGGTATGCCGAGTTATGCAAGCGAAGTGTACAGCCGGGCTGTCAGCTTCAGGAAGATCTGGACCAGATACTGCTGGCCGCCAACCGGGCCAAGAAGCTGGTTCAACAGGTTCTTTCCTTCAGCCGTGAGGCCAAGGCTGAAAAAGTTCCCCTTGATATCGGCCTGGTCGTTAAAGAGGCCCTGAAGCTTATCCGGGCGGCCTTGCCCGCAGATATCCGTATTCGGCAGGAGATTGAAACAGGTGGTGCGTGTATTCTGGCCGATCCCACGGAAATTCATCAGGTCATCATGAACCTCTGTACAAATGCGCAGTATGCGATGGCCGAGCAGGGGGGTACCCTGGCTGTTACCATCCAGGCCGTTGATCTTGACAAAGAGGCGGTTGCGTCTCATCTTGATCTGCATCCCGGGCGCTACCTGCAGCTGACCGTAGAGGATACCGGCACTGGTATTCCTGAAGAGATTGTGGATAGAATTTTCGAGCCCTATTTTACCACCCGGGAAGAGGGGCGCGGGACAGGCCTGGGTCTTGCCACCGTCCATGGTATTGTCACCGCAGGCAACGGGGCCATGACAGTGGAGAGTGAGCCGCAACAGGGCACGGTCTTTACACTGTATTTCCCGGTAGTCAGCGCTCCGGAACTGTACAGCAAGAAAGATGCACCGGAACCGATCCAGGGAGGAGACGAAAAAATTCTTTTTGTTGATGATGAACCGATGATTGCCGAACTGGGTAAGCAGATGCTGAGCAGGCTGGGATATAAGGTGCAGGCGATGACGGACCCCGTGGCCGCGTTGGAGCTGGTGCGGCATGGTCCGGATGCCTTTAAACTGCTCATTACGGATATGACGATGCCGGGACTTACCGGAGAGAAACTGGCCCGGGAGGTTCGGCTTCTCTGTCCGGATATTCCGATTATTCTCTGTACAGGGTTCAGTCAGAAAATGACGAGAATCAGGGCCGTAAAAAGCGGCTACAGTCAGCTTCTTATGAAACCGGTCGGATTAGATGAACTGGCTGGAGCTGTAAGAAGGGCGCTGGACGGATCGGTATAGCTTTTTATCTGAATGTATGGGGCTATGTCGATTTTTTACTATGATATCAGTTTATTCTGCACCTGGATCCAACGGGGAACCGCCTGCCGGGTGCCCCCGTATATGCTCCGGATGCAGGTTTCAGTACGGTTTCTTGAGTTACAAAAACGGCATTAAGCCCACCGCTAATACCGGCTCAGGCCACTATGCATAGGTGTCGATTTGCCTGCCCTCGCTTTTGGTAACCCTGGTGGTTTCCGGGCGTTCCGCACTTTGTTTGTTGCTTCTTGATTCCTCGGTTTTTGCTAAAGTCTTCTGCAGGATATCCGCGCCAACCTGAGCCTTGTTCAGCGACATTTCCTGGGCCGCCAGTGTATTCATATTGACTTCCATGTTTGATCTCCCTGTTGGAAACGAAGAAAAGATTTTCTTCTGGAAATGCAATAATCAGGCCTGATTCTTTGCCATCCGGATCCGGTTAATCCGTAAGTGTTTTCATCTGCCCGGCATCGGGCTGCCGGCCTTTGAGCGGCCTGCTTTCGGCCGGGTCCCTGCCGAGGATCGAAAGTGCTGCCGAGGATCGAAAGTGCTGCCGTGGGGCAGTGGTCTATGCATTCACCGCAGCCGATACAACGTGTGTCTTCTTTCCATGTTGAGTCGCGGATCCAAGGTCTATTTTATCAGGTGGGTTGTTTAAGGTTGTGTCCAGGTTCGTGCAGAGTGATAGGCCTTGAATCATCATTCCGGCCGGACCTCGGTTTGAATTCGAATTTACATACATGGGATACGAGGAATTTTACCCAGCTTGCTCAGACGGCAATAGTGGCACCAGCTTTTTTTTAACAAATGACCAAAATACGGCATGGGGAACATTACTCCCCGTTGAGCATCGCGGTAGACAAAGGCGGCACCGTCTCCGCTGTCCATGACGCATAAGATGTTGATATGTTTCTGGTAGCCTTTTTGTTCCTTTTTCCCATTGTCACGGGCGACAATGTTGAATGCCGTATTACGGGCCATAACCTCGGCCAGATGGCCCTGCTTGGCGCGCCACTTCGGCCCTTCGAGGGCGGCGACGTCACCGGCGGCATAGATGTTGTCCGGTCCGTCGTTATCAGGGAAGATGACTTGGCAGTAGTCGTTAATTTGGGCAAAGCCGGCTTCGTTGGTCGGCAGGTCAGAGGCAAGAACGGCACTGTGGCCGGTTCCTCCGGGTATGAACATAATAAAGTCTGCTTCCAATCGGCTGTCATCGGCAAAGATCACCGCCTTTTTTTCGAATCCATTGATTTTTTTACCAAACCGGCGGTGGATGCCCAGGCGTGTAAAGGAGACATCCAGCATTCCCAGAGCCTGTTCGCCCATACGGGCACCCGGCTTGTCCATGGGGGCAAAAAATGTAAGTTCGAATTTGTCTCGTATGCCCTTTTTTTTCAACATATTGTGGACGTTGAACAGTATTTCAAAGGCCGGGCCGCCGCGCATGGCGGATTTATCTTTGGGGTTTCCGGCAAAGCCGAAGGCCAGCTTGCCGCTGCCTTTGGCCACCAGTTGATCCAGGCGGTCTCGTATCAACAGGGAGCTTTGCGGTGAACCGCAGATGGAAAGCGTATTTTCGATGCCGGGGAGCTTGAGCTTATGCATGCCGACGGCAATAATGAGATAGTCGTACTCTGTAATCCGGTGTCCTGATTGCAGCTCGACCCGGCCGGCCCGGGCATGGATGCATGCGACTTCGTCAATGATGAGTTCAAAGCCGTGTGCCTTCTGCAATGCTGTAAGATCTATGCTGTTCTTCTCGTATTCAATGTCCCGGGTAGGTACCCAGATGGATGTGGGATAAATGAAGAAAAAATTACGGTCGCTTACTAATGTTACGGTATACTTTTTTTTCCGCAGAAAGATAGCAGCTTCCAGTCCCGCAAATCCGCCGCCAAGAATTACAACTTTTTTCATGATATTCTTCCTTATATTCTTCCTTATATAATAGTACCTCACCGGAATTGTACAATTCCACAACTTTTCGACATTCAGTCTCCCGTGCCCTGTCTCAGGCCAGACCAGGCATTTTTCTGAACGCCTCCAGCAAAGCAAGGGCCTCTTTTTCTGTCGGAGAGTCCGATATCGGCGGCATCATACCAAGGCCTTCACTTTTTTCATGCCATTCGTCCGCGTCCATAGATGTTATCATGGCTGTGTTGATCATGGCATTGACAGCAAGGAGTTCCATCACCAGCTCAAGGGGATTATTGTCCCGGATTTCCTGATCAATAATGACAAGATGCGGGTTTTGCTCACGAACCATGCGCAATGCATCTTTCCTGGAATCTACCTGGTGAAGCGTGATGTCCGGCGGTGCTGAAATGGTGGCTGTGAAATCGCTGAGATCTCCCATTCGTGACGAGACAAGTAAAAGAGTATACATGATACAGTCCTTTTTTAACTTTTTGACATTTTTTTTCTACTACAAAACCAAGTGGTTAGTGAAAATCGCAATCGGTTCCATGTCATCCCCGAATGTAGTTGTCGGGGGTCCAGTAGCTGGCAACGCCTTGGATCAAAGTCTACGCTTATCTCCCGCTAAAAGCATACGGGAATGATGGAAAAAAATGTGACAAAGTAGAATTGTCGGTGTCGCAAAAAGTCTCCCCCACCGATGGCGGAGAGGTCATAACCTATTGATATTTTGTATTGCGCAACAGGCGTATTTGACTTTTCACGAGGCAATCAGAATTAGGGGTTAAATATTTATAATACCATTAGCCCATTTTTCCATTGCTGTATTTGCATCAGGATTTGGTGCTTCAAGAAAACTAACTACAAAGCTCTCTGTCATCTCAGCCACACCGATCGATCTTGGTCTTACTGCAAGGATAACTGCTTTAGGCAACTTCTTACCAAAACAGCAAATGATATTTTTGGCATCTTTGATCCCCTCACCAATTTCACCCTCAGCAAGATTTGATGTGTATGCATAATGATCAAATATGCCGATATAAGTGGCTATAGGATGTGTTTTGATCTGTTCCTCCAGATAGGCAAGGATCTCATCTACATTTTTATAACTTGTTTCCCTTTTTGCTATCTCCAGCACAAATACCGGATATTTGTCCATGACAATGATCTGTTTCATTTTTATTTCCTTCTTTTTTCTTTTTTCTATTATCGATTTTATAATAATATTTACTAATGTTACGGTATGCTTTTATTCCTAGGTAGGCAGATAGCAGCTACCAGCCCCGCAAATCCGCCTCCAAAAAATACAACTTTTTTCATGCCACTCGTCTGCGTCCATAGATGTTATCATGGCTGTGCTGAAATGGTGGCTGTGAAATCGCTGAGATCTCCCGTTCGTTGCGAGACAACTAAGAGAGAATACATGAGCCCGTTGATTAATGGTATTTTCGCCCAATCTCTGCGTTATACAAAAATTTTTATCCTCGGAATATCAACTATATGCCTGTGGTAAAAATTTTTATATGCCTTGACCTTGAACGAAAATCCTCATTAATCAACAGGCTCATACATGATGATAGTCCTTTTTTTTGTTCAGTTTGACTGACGGTTGGCTGTCTGTCCGGGACCGTGCTGAACACGGCTGTTTTTCGCAGCCGCCGTTTGCGGCATTTCTCTGCGTAGCACTTCCGCTATGGCCTCGCCAAGAGTGTTGACGGCAAGACGGGCGCAGTGCATGTGATCGTCCGGAAGTCCGCCAAAAACGTTTTTAATGTCCTCGGGCTCAATTTCCAGTGCCT
>DRKH01000412.1 GCA_011051825.1 Desulfobulbus sp. | reverse complement strand
TGACCGGGCCTTCCCGCAGTTCAACCAGTTGTTCATGGACCAGCTGTTCATCGTCAATGGTCAGCGGTAACAGCAGCTCACGGGGTGGTTGTCTGCGGCTGGAATAGTACTGCATGATGGTTTCGGTCAATATTCGTCCGTCTTCCCCTATCGGGTCGGCCACAAAAAAAGTCTGGGAGCCGCTGACCAGACCGGCCCGGATAAAGAGCAGGGCCAGACCCACCGAGGCCCCGTGCCGGGCCAGACCGAATACGTCCTGGTCCAGGGCATGGTCAGCGGCCACCACCTGGAGTTCCAGGGTGCGCTGCAACCCTTTAATCTGATCGCGATAGGCGGCCGCTTTTTCAAAGGCCAGCTCCTGGGCCGCTTGCGTCATTTTCTGCTCTAAACCGGTAACAACCTGCTTGTTTTTTCCTTCAAGAAGGAGCAGCGCCTCATTGACCATGGCCCTGTACGTGTCCTTTTGCACCAGATCGGCACAAGGGGCCAGGCACCGTCCCATCTGGTAATTGAGACAGGGCCGGTTGCGCGGCCGTACGGTTTTACAGCGCCTGAGCGGAAACATGGAGAACAGCAGTTTCAGGGTCGTGCGCATGCCGCTTGTGGAGGCAAAGGGGCCAAAGTAGCGATTGCCGTCCCGGGTTCGTCTGCGGGTGACCACCACCCTCGGCCACTGATCCTTGACAGTGACCTTGATCAGGGGATAGTTTTTATCGTCCCGGAGAATAACGTTGTAGCGTGGCCGGTGTTTTTTTATCAGCGAGGCCTCAAGGATCAGGGCCTCTTTCTCGGTGGTGGTGAGAATGGTCTCCACCCGCTTGACATGACTGAGCATGACCGCGGTCTTGGAATGGGCTGATCCGGAATAATGGGCATACTGGGCAAGCCGTTTTCGAAGATCAATCGCCTTGCCGACGTAGAGCACTTCCCGTCTGCCCAGCATCTGGTACACGCCTGGACCATGGCTGACCGTGGCCAGGAAACTGCTGGACAGGGCAGGATGTTCACTCGGTTCCGGGTTCACGGGTCCGGCTTTACTGTTCACGCACTTTTCTGTCGTACAGGTTTGTCGGCCTTGAGAAATGCAGCCTGGAAGAGCTTTTGGGTATAGGGATGCTCCGGGGTCGTAAAGAGCCGGTCAGCTGAACCCTGTTCAACAATTTGCCCGTGCTGCATCACGGCAAGTTCATCGGCAAGGGAACGAATAACCCGCAGGTCGTGGGTAATAAAGATATAGGTCATGCCGTGGCTCTGCTGCAGATTTTTCAACAGTTCAATAACCTGGGCCTGGATGGTCATATCCAGGGCGCTGGTCGGTTCGTCGAGAATCAGCAGTACGGGCCGGAGAACTATGGCCCGGGCAATGGCAATCCGCTGGCGCTGTCCGCCGGAAAATTCATGGGGAAAACGGGCGGCCATATCCGGTTCAAGCTCTACCTCCTCCAGGGCCTCGGCCACTTTCCGCTGCCGTTCTTTTTTTGAGCCGATTCCATGCACCTTGAGCCCCTCCCCGATAATCTGTTCAACAGAGAGCCGGGGAGAAAGGGAAGAAAACGGATCCTGGAAGATAATCTGCAACTCTTTGCGCAGAGGCCGCATTGCGGAGCCGGAAAGTTCGGCCAGGTCGACAACTGTAGTGCCCCGATTGTACAGGATTCGGCCCTGGAAGTCGGTCAGCTTGAGCAGGCACATGGCCAGGGTTGATTTACCCGAGCCTGATTCACCGACAATCCCCAGGGTGGCGCCCTTTTTAACGGTCAGGCTGACATTGTCCACCGCTTTGAGAATAGTTTTTTTCTGTTTAAAGAAGCCGTTGCCTTTGGAAAGGGTGAACCGGCAGCGAATGTTTTTTAATTCAATCAGATCGCCTGAGCCTGAACGAACTTTTTTATGCTCATGGGGAAGCGACTTGAGCAGGTGGATGGTGTAGGGATCTTCCGGGTTGTGGAAGATTTTTTCTGTTGCTCCCTGTTCGACAATCCTGCCCTGATACATGATCGAGACGGTTTCGGCAATCTGCCTGACCATGGGCAGATCATGGGTGATCAGCAGGACCGCCATATGATATTCCTGCTGGATATCCATGATCAACTCAAGAATCTGCTGCTGAATGGTCACATCCAGGGCCGTGGTCGGTTCATCGGCGATCAGAAGCTGCGGCCTGCAGGCCAGGGCCATGGCAATCATCACCCGCTGCCGTTGTCCGCCCGACAACTGGTGCGGGTAGGCGTTCATTCTGTATTCAGGTTCCCGTATCCCGCAGCGGGTCAGCAGTTGCATGCCCTGTTCCCAGGCCTCGGCCTTTGTCATCTGCCTGTGCAGCAGGAGGGGCTCCAGCAGCTGGCTGCCGATGGTATAGACCGGGTTGAGGGCGGTCATGGGCTCCTGAAAGATCATGGCAATCTCATTGCCGCGGATCTTGCGCATTGCCTGTAACGATTTCTGCAGCAGGTCCTGGCCCTGAAAAAGAATACGTCCACTGGCCTCTATCCGGCTGACTTCGTCGAGCAGCCGCAGAATGGACATGGCGGTGACCGACTTGCCCGAACCGGATTCGCCGACCAGGGCATGGGTTTCCCCCCGGCGGATCCGCAGCGAGACGTCGTGGAGCACGGTTTTGCGGCCACCGGCTTCCTGATCAAGGCGGAAGGCGAGGTTGAGGCTGTCAATCGTGAGTAATGGCTTCATGAAGGTTCAAAAAATTTGGTTACGTAAAAATTCTGCTTTTCATAAGTCAGGGATACCATCTCTGGTGCAATGGATTGTAAGTCGGCATTGAGAAACGAAAAGTGATCGATTTCTTAAGTAAATAAAGTGAAAAACTTCGGAATCGATGAAAATGAAAATAAAATTGAATTCTGAAATTTTTATTGTTGGCTTTCAAAAGCTAACGGCAGACTTTAGTCTTGGTAGATGAGATTCAATGACATTCCAAACCGAAGTGAGATCAATCCCGAGGTAGTCATGGACCAGGATATTTCTCAGGCCCGCAATCTTATACCATTCGATGGCAGAATGTGTTGTCTTGAATTCGGGTGACAACCGCTAGGTTGACTCTGCAAGTACTTGGAGGTTTCTTAATACCGCATCCTGAATCATAGTTGATTCCAAGAAATCTTCACATGTCTTGCCATCCACATAAAGCATAATTTTATCTATACTTTCAATTATATGATAGCGATAGAGTTTGTCATCTTTCATAGAGGCCTGGCCTCTTTGAGTATCTTGTCTTTCAGATACCAGTGTAAGCCCTTTTCGGTCACCAGGTCGACCTTGCATCCTAAAAGATCTTGCAGTTCCATCTTCAGGCCACCCAAATCAAGAAGAGATCTTTCAGGATCAAGGTCAATCAAAAAGTCAACATCACTATCAACCCCGGCGGTTTGTCTGGCCACAGAACCAAAGATACGTATACGACGAGCACCATGCCTGGATGAAATTTTATGTATTTCATCACGTTGCTTTTGTATATGCTCTAAGTTTGCCATGATTATATTTCCAGGCTACAGGTAAATGAGGCCGTAATTTTTCGTAAAGGGGATGTCCACTTTGCTCTCCTAAATGCAAAATGCGTAGGTTGGGTTAAGCGAGCAGCTTCCTCTTCATTCTTTTGGGTTCGCATATTTCATGCAAACTCAATGTGTTAAGGGCTTTCGGTGTCAGCGAACCCAACAGCCGTGGAGCATGAAAGTCGCTTAACCCAACCTACGCAGTGTCCAGGGAGAGTGAAGTAGATACCCTCCTTACATAATTTTACTTTTGTATCTATTTTAATGCTGTAGCAATTTTTTGGCAAGAGAATGTCTCCAGGCAAAAAACATGCCTTCACCTCCGCTGGGGATCTATGGGCTCGCTCAACAATAACTTCGCATTCTGAGGCGCACTTTGAACATTTAGAAAAGCGATCTTCAATTATGCAATCTCAACGCTTGCGGTTGCATGCAATCAGATCACTTCTCTAAATGTCCACATTACACCTCACCTCTACGAAGTTATTGTTGAGCGAACCCTATGGCGAAAAGCAGGGCAACCGGAAGATGCGGTTTGGGAGATCAAGTTACCTGCCTGTGGGCAGGATTATCCGTACCCGCACCAGGTCGTGGGGGACACTTTCGATTGTTATGTTGCCATGGTGGAGCTCAATGATGCGGCGGACAATGGTCAGGCCGAGGCCGGAGCCGCCATGGGCGGTTGCCCGTGATTTTTCAACCCGGTAAAACTGGTTGAAGACCCGGTAAAGTTCATCCGGCGGGATTACCCGACCCCGGTTGGCAATCTCCATGGAGATGGAATCGTCCTGCCCGCGCAGTGAAAAGCGAATTTCGGGGCACTGCTGGTCATTATACTTAATCGCATTGTCAATCAGATTTATAAGCACTCTCCTGAGTTTTTCTTCATCTGCAAGAAGAGTTACGTTTTCTTCGATGTCGACGGTGACCTGTATGGAGGTGGCCTTGAAGATGTCGGCAAACTCCAGCAGCAGGGAGTTTGACAATGTCGTCAGATCAACGGTGGCGGGATTCAGAGAATCTGTAAGGTCAAGGGCTGAGAGATCCAGCAGGTTTTTTACCAGCCGGTTCATGCGGTGAATGTTTTCCGCCTGCATATTCAACCGGTTTTTAAAATCCGGAGGCAGGTCATCCCGCTGCCCGGCTTCATCAAAAAAAAGCCGCTGCATGGCAATGGGGGTCTTAAGCTCATGGGAGGCATTGGCTATAAATTCTTTCTGACGGTTGAAAGAAAATTGTAACCGATCAAACATTCGGTTCAGGGATGAAGACAATCTGTACAGTTCATCATGGGTTTCCGGCAGGGGGATTCGCTTATCCAGCGTTGTGTCGGTGATTTCCCTGGCCAGGTTATTGATCCGGGCCAGGGGTTGCAGAATTTTTCCGGCAACAATATAGCCCAGCAGGATCAGGACAATGGTGAAGACCGCCAGCCCGATGACCACGGAAAATATCAGCTCAACCATTTCCTCCTGCAGCTTTTCCATGGGACGGGCAATCTGGACAAGATATTCACGGTCTGCAAGGGGAATCGTAAACGTCCGGACCCGAAAGGTGACCTCATTGCCGTTATCCTGTTCCAGAGCGGCCGTTTCCGGAGGGATTGTGGTAGAGACATTGTAACCGCTGTCGGTTTTTTTGAGCGGCAGATCGGCAAAAGCGGTCATGGCCGATGCGTAGACAAGTCCCTGTTGCTGATTAAAGATTTTGAACCAGTATAATCTGCCAAGGGCTTCGAGCATGGTCCTGGCCGGATCCGGGAACGGCTTTGCGGTGCCTGGGGCCAGGAGGCCGGTCAGCATGGTGTGGGCCTGGGCATCCAGCTCGGCGTCCAGCAGCTCATAGGGCTGTTCAATCATCTCATAGGAGATGACCAGGGAAAAGAGCAGGCCCGCCACCAGACCGGCACCGGTAATCCACAGGGTAATCCTGTTACGAATGTTCACACCGGTTCGCCCCTGGCATTAATTCGATTCCGCAGACGGTATGGAAAATCCAACCGTTCGAGTCACCGATTTTTTTCTTGTGGATTCTGACATGGTCATCAATCCTGGTGGTTCCGCTATACGGCTCAAATTTGTTTTCCCGGGTATATCCTAAAAATGGGTATCCAGTTAGAGCAAGTCGGATTCAATGGCCTCAATGCAGGTTGGGTTCAGCGGCTTTCATGCTCCATGCTTGTTGGGTTCGCTGACACCGAAAACCCTCAATAGGTTGAGTTTGCAGGAAATAGGGAACCAAACATAATGAAGAGGAAGCTACTCACTTAGGGTTCGCTCAATAATAACTTCGTAGAGGTGAGGTGTAATGTGGACATTTAGAGAAGTGATCTGATTGCATGCAACCGCAGGCGTAGCAGGGCTACGCCTACGGATTGCATAATTGAAGATCGCTTTTCTAAATGTTCAAAGTGCGCCTCAGAATGCG
>DRKH01000411.1 GCA_011051825.1 Desulfobulbus sp. | reverse complement strand
GTAACTGTTCAGGAGTGCTCCATATCTGTGCAGTCAGGTCTGTGAGCTATAGTGACTCCTATGTGAATCAGGCCTGACCGTGCAGAGAGGTAGATAAGCGCAGACTTCGAGCGTAGACTCCGTGGGGTGCTCCTGAACAGTTACGGATAAACCAGCATGGCTTGGCAACACAACAAACGATGAACATCGTTTATTTACGGAGGACTCATCTACCCGCAGAGCGGGCGGGCAACCTTGTTTTAAAACCAAAAATTATTGTGTTACACCGCAGAGCGGTGTAACAAGATCGTTCTTGCAGCGGGTGCAATACAAAAAAGTGACAAGTTGGCCAACTTGATAAAGTCTTGACTTGGCGAATTAACTTGAATATCGAATGTCGAACAAGGAATTTCGAATAATGAAGGAAAGGAAAGTTTTTGACCTTGAAGATCGTTTGATTGATTTTGCGATATGAGTCATTAGTGTGGCAGGAGCCATCAAACTAACACAAATTATCTATAATATCAGTGGGTAAGGATACCGTAGGAGCCCGCCCCGCGGGCGATAATTATGCGTCATATTGATGTTTCTGCCAACAATCGCCCGCAAGTACGCGTGGATTCCTGGGATGAATTCTCCGGCAGCAGGCACAGCGAAAGGTAACAGGTTGCACGATTTCCTCCCCGGCTTGATGAATCTCCTACCCGAAAGGAAGCGCAAAAAGAAAAGACAAATAAAAAAAGCCCCTGCCGGACGGCAGGGGCTTTTTTTAATATTCATATATCCAGTACGGTCGATCAGCCACCACAGGAGCCTGAACTGCATCCACCTGAACTGCACCCGCCGCCACTGCTCACCGGATTGGTGGAAGTGATGGAAAAACCTGAGCGATACCCGGCTTCAATAAAATCTACTTTTATTGCACCGCAGGTAGACAGCAACCCTTCTTCAACCAGAAAGGTGATAGTATCTTCTTCAAACGTTTTGTCGTTTTCTTTTGGCTCATCCAGAGCCAATCCCAGAGACGGGCCAGCTCAGCCGCCCTGCATCAGAGCGATACGAACCGCTGAGTCAATTTTATTCTGTGCGAGATACGTTTTTAAGTTCTCCACAGCTGAATTTGTTACTTCAAACACGATGTCCTCCTTCTAAAAGAGTAAAAAATATAAAAACGATAATAATGTTTCCGTTTCTCAATAAGGAGAAACAGTTATTTTCTATTTATTTTAACCCTAAGGTAGTTTGGTCAAATTGTCAATGCTGGAATGGACAAAATTGAATGCTCTTGTTCCACAATGTGGTCATCCAACTGAGGGGCCCGGCTTCGAAGCCAGGATTGTTTCAGAGGTGAATGGGGTGAAAATATAGGAAAAATCTTGCCAAAACACGCTTCAGTCTCTAATATTTATTTAAGAGGGGACAGGAGGCGGGACGGCTCCGGACATTTCATTTTTTTGTAAGCGTTCCCGGCACCACAACTCCGTCCGGGCAGACCGGCTCACATAGGCAGGCTGTCGGAGTCTCCGCTTTGCTCCGCTAGCTCCCTGCGGCCAGTCGCGCCTGCACGAATTTACGGCACCCCTGATCACTTACAGGTTTAAGGTAGATGAAAACACATAGTTACTAATCCTGTGACCAGTTACTGTTACTCTTGGTGAACGGTTACATTTTTTTAACACGTTCCCGGGCCGATGAGTTTTTTAAAGAGAGGAATCGTTCCATGCGAAAAATTGTTATTTCCACCGGCGGAGGTGATGCCCCGGGCTTGAATGCCGTTATCTTTGCGGTTGTGAATTCGGCCTCCAAAAGGGGATGGGAAGTGTTTGGCAGTCGTTCGGGGTACAGAGGGTTGCTTGATCTTGATGACCTGGTTCGTCTCACCCCTAAAGACGTGGAAGGGATCACGCCCATCGGCGGGACAATTCTCGGTTCAACCAACAAGGGAAATCCCTTTGCCATGCCGGTGCAGAATCTTGCCGGTGAAATACAGATTGTTGATGTCTCGGATCGTGTCCTGAAAAATTTCAACAGAATGGGATTCTTCTGCCATATTGCCGTGGGCGGGGACGGCAGCCTGGAGATCGCCCATCATTTTGCCCAAAAGGGCATGCCTGTTATCGGGGTGCCGAAGACCATTGATAATGATCTGGAAGCCACGGACAGAACCTTTGGTTTTGATACGGCGGTTGCCACAGCCACTGAGGCCCTGGATAAACTGCATTCCACGGCCAAGTCCCATGACCGGGTCATGGTGGTGGAGGTTATGGGCCGGGAATCCGGTTGGATCGCCTTGTATTCAGGTGTTGCCGGAGGGGCTGATGTCATTTTGATTCCGGAAATCCCCTTTTGTATTGATGCGGTCTGTGAAAAGATCAGCGATAATGAGCTCCATGACAAACACTATTCCATTGTGGTGGTGGCCGAGGGGGCTAAGGCGGAAGACGGAGAAGTTATCAGTCGTGGTCAGGGGGAAGTCGGCCGTTCCGAGGTCGTCCTCGGCGGCATCGGTGAATGGGTGGCCGGTGAGATCAGAGAACGACTGGGCAAGGATACCCGTTCGCTGGTTCTTGGACATCTGCAGCGGGGCGGGTCACCGACGACTTTTGACCGGTTGCTGGCTCTGCGTTTTGGTGCAGCGGCCGTCCGTCTTGCCGAGGCCGGCATATTTGATCATATGGTAGCCTGGACTCCGCCTGAGATGTCGTCCGTGCCCTTGGCCGATGCCATTTGCTGTCGAAAAAAAGTTGACCTGAACAGTGACAAGGTTCTGACGGCCCGCGATATCGGTATCTGTCTTGGTGATGAGGAGTAAGGAAAAAGGATTCCGGGTTGAGGATTGGTTGCGCATATGACGGGTACGGCTGAGCAGTTACAGGAGATGTATGAGCGGCTGTATGGTCACTTCGGCGCCCAGGACTGGTGGCCGGGTGAAACTCCGTTTGAGGTCATGGTCGGGGCGATTCTGACCCAGAATACCAACTGGAAGAATGTTGAACGGGCCATTGATAACCTGAAACGGGCCGGTATCCTGTCGCTGGCTGCGATGTCCGAACTGCCCCTGGAGCTGTTGGCGGAATATATACGGCCGGCCGGATATTATAATATCAAGGCCGTTCGTCTGCAGAATTTTTTTACTCTTCTCAACGAGCAGTGGGACGGTGACCTGGAGTTCTTTCTCAGTCAGTCCCGTGATACCCTGCGGGAGCAACTGTTGTCGGTGAAGGGAATCGGTCCGGAAACCGCTGATTCCATGGTGCTCTATGCGGCCCATCTGCCGATTTTTGTGGTCGACGCCTATACCCACCGCATCCTGACCCGGCACGAGCTTATTGATGAATCCTTTGATTACCATGCAATCCAGGAACTGTTTATGGATAACCTGGAAGAAGACTCCCGCCTTTTTAATGAATATCACGCCCTGATCGTTCAGGTTGGCAAGGAATGCTGTAAAAAATCAAAACCTGCCTGTGCAGATTGCCCATTGGCCGGATTAAACGGTATTCACAGTATTGTGTAAACAAGGCAGCCCTGTTACCTCTTACATTTCTTCCTTGATATGACACCAGGTTGACTGTGATCAGTTATCTTTTTCCGTAAGTGATCAGGGGCACCGCACGGAGTCTCGCAGGCTCGCTTACCTCTTCGCACGGTCGCGCATGCCCGCATAGAGGGGCTATCGGAGTCTCCGCTCCGCTCCGCTTACCTGCGGCCAGTCGCGCCTGCACGAATCTACGGCACCCCTGATCACTTACAGGCTTAAGGTATATGAAAACACATAGTTACTAATCCTGTGACCAGTTACCTTTTTCCTGCTCCGTGGCTGTTTTGTTTCTGCTGTGCCAGAGAAACTTGCGGCATATACCCCGGACCAGACTGGCCTCTTTCTTGGTCAATCTGACTCGGCCCAAAAACTGGCGAATACTGCGCATCCAGTAGGTCTGGTTGGTATCGTCAAGAAAGGTGACCTCGGACAGGGCCTCGGCCACATGGCCATACATCCCTTCCAGGTCAAAGGAGTTGGCATACTCCACTGCTGCGGAAGACTTCGACTGGACCGTTCCCGTGGCCATATAGAGCTCGTAACAGTGAATGGCAACGGCCTGGGCCAGATTGAGTGAAGAAAAATCGGCCGTGGGAATGGTTGAGGAAAACTGGCAATAGTCCAGGTCCTCATTGGTCAGACCGGTATTTTCCGGCCCAAACATGAGGCCGATGCGATTGGCGGGATCAGCGGCCAGCGGGCTGATTTTTTCCATAACCAGCCGCGGCGTATTTTTTCGCAATCGCAGGCGTCCCTGGCGGGCAGTGGTGCCGACGATGAAATGAAAGGGCTCGGCAGCCTCGCGGGTGGTCTGCACCAGCCGCATTTCCCGAATCAGGTGTGAGGCCTTATGGGTGGCCATTTTCAGCATCCGTTCCTGGTCCGGGCGCCTGTCTGCAACCACCGTCAGCCCGGAGATTCCGAAATTCAGGCCGATACGGGCTGCTGCCCCTATGTTTTCCGGGTAACGCGGACCGACTAAAATGAGGCCGACGTTGCCGGGCCGTGATGTTGTTTTTTTTTCTGGATCAGCTTGCAAGGGGGAGTACCAAAAAAAACAATACCAGGATCTGTTGTCCCGGGTCGTTTTTTATCGTGTATTTTGAATTTATGGTTGCAGGGGCGGTTCAGGGCCGGAGCGGCTTGCTGTTGTCCCCCGGCCGTGGCATAGCTGTCAAGCTAAGGCGAATCCAGTAACATATCAACCGGCATTCTTAGCCCCTGATATTATAGATAGTTTGTGTTAGCTTGATGGCTATGCCACGGCCGGGGGGGGGACGGTTCAGGCGGATGTTCCCTGCCGGTCAGTTGCTGCCCGGGTCGTCCAGTTCAAGGGTTTTTTTCCTGTTCTTATCACTGTCGCCGGTCGAACTGCCTGCAGAACTGGTCATGCGTTTGAAAAAGGGAATAATACCCCGTTCGGCATTTTTCATCTCCTCTTCAGCCTCTTTGAGAGTGATCTGCCAGGCCGGGGCAAAACCCGGCGACTTCTCAAACATGATTTCCACCGCTTTCTGGTAGATCTGTGCCTGTCGAAGTTCCTGCCGCCCAGGTTTCTGGTTGAGCACCTGGGTCATGTTGCGCAGGTTATCCCGCTCCTGTTTGATCTTCTCGGTTTCAGCCTTTCTTCGTTCATTGTCGGCTGATTCGATCTCCAGTTTGGTGTGCAGGTGTTCCCGCAGTTTTTTAATATCCTGCCCCAGTTGACGAATTTTTATCAGGGAGCGGACATAGAGGAAAAAGACTATGGCGATGAGCAGGCCGCTGATGTAGGGATTGGAGAGAAGGGTTGCCACCCAGTTTGTCTGTTCCATGGGGATCCTCGATTAAAAAAAATAAAAAAGTATAGCGTTTCAGAAAAACCTGCACAGCACTGCATCAACAGAGCGGCAGATTTTTACGCTCCGTCATCTTTATGTTAAATGGTGTCGTTCGTCAAGAAAAAGAAAAAGCATCTCAGCTCATTGTTTCATTTTGTGTCGTATTTTTAATAAGATGTCGGTGACGACGTAAATGGTTGCCGCTGTAAGAATAATGGTGGCGCCTGCCGGCAGATCAGGAGCATAGCTTAAACTCAGGCCGCCCAGGGTGGAGAGTGCGCAGAGCAGGGTGGTCATCAGGATCATGGTCGGCAGGCGGTTGGTCAATCTGCCTGCAGTCGCTGCGGGCAGGGCCAGCAGGGCGACGACCAGAATAATTCCTACCAGCTGGACCAGCAGGACCACGGTCAGGGCAACGGTACAGAGGAACAGGGTATTATAGAGGTCCACCGGAATACCTGCAAGACGGGAAAATTCTTCATCAAAGGCAATGGCGGCCAGTTGTCGGTGGAAGAGGAAGGTCGCCACCATCAGTATCAGGTCAAGGAGCCCGATCAGGAGAAGGTCCGGCGGGGTAACCATCAGAATGTCGCCGAAAAGGTAGCTCATCAGGTCTTCATTATAGCCGCTGGTTTTGCTGATAAAGAGTATGCCCACCGCCATGCCGATGGACCAGACCGCGCTCAGGATCGTGTCCTGCCGCATATCGCTTCTGGCCTGGAGATAGGAAATAATCAGGGCTGCCGTCAGGGCCGCAAAAACAGCGCCCATGAGCGGAGTTATAAAGCTCAGGCCCATTTCCGTCTGTAAATACTTGGCCGCACCCATACCGCCGAGTGTGCAATGGGCGATAGCTCCGGCAATGTAGGTGATTCTGCGAACCGTTACATAGGTGCCGACGATTCCGCAGGCGATGGAGGCGAGCAGGGCTGCGATCAGTGCCAGCTGCAGAAAGGGGAACCGCATCAGGTCATTTATGAACTCGAACACGCGTGACCCTCCTCGGAGCAGCGATGATCATGGCGGATAAGCGACATGTCGTGACCATACAGGTCAATGATGTTGCGTCCGTCCAGGGTGCTGGTCGGGTGTATGACGACCTGGTGGTTGACACAGACCACGCTGCTGATGTGGTGGTTGACAAAACCGATATCATGGGACACCACCAGGATGGTCATGCGTTTGTTCAGTTGTGCCAGGATTTGGTAGAGCTGTTCACCAGATGAGCTGTCGACATTGGCGGTCGGCTCGTCAAAGAGCAGGAGTTCTGGGTCTGAGGCCAGGGCTCTGGCAATGAGCACCCGCTGCCGCTGGCCGCCGGACAGGTCGGAAAAGCTTTTATTGCGAAACTCGGGGAGTCCGACCGCGGCCAATGCTTCTTCGGTAACCTGGCGTTGTTGGTCTGAGATGCGGCCAAAACCGCTGCGGCCGATTTGTCCCATCTGGACAATGTCAAACACCGTGGCTGGAAAACGCTGGTCAAACAGTATGTGCTGGGGCACGTAGCCGATCCGGTTACTGACGGATGCCGGTGGCCGGCCAAAGACACGAATTGTTCCGCTGTCCGGGGTGAGCAGGCCGAGAATCAGGCGGAGCAGGGTGGTCTTGCCGCCGCCGTTAGGGCCGATGATACCGATAAACTCGCCTCTGCCGATGGAAAGGTTGACATCTTCCAGCACCGGTTCCCCGTTGTAGGAGAAATTGACATGTTCAAGGAGGATGTCGGCGGCCTCAGGCCCGTGTTTGTCTTTTTTTTCGTTTTCCATTGAGCTGTTTTTGACCGGCGCTATCGGGAACCAGGGAAAATGTAATACGTTTGGCCCCCATGTCAACCTCCTCGAGCCGCACTCTGACCGTGTGGCCCAGCTGGTAGACGGCATTACGGCGTTCACCGATGAGCCGGTGGGCCCGGCTGTCAAAGTGGTAGTAATCATCTTTCATGCTCCCTATCGGAACCGCACCGCTGATAAAAAAGTCAAACAGTTCGATAAAGAGACCAAAGGAGGCCACCCCGGAGATGACCCCGTCGAATTCCTCGCCGATTCGATCCAGCAGAAAGAGACAGGAGAGGCGGGCATGGACATCCCGTTCGCCGGTCACTGCAACCCGTTCCCTGCTGGACAGGTGGAGGGCGGCCCGGGCGAGGTTTTCCTCTTTCGGCAGTACGGGCAGCTGTTTCCCTTCGCCTGTCTTCTGGACGAGAAAGTTATGGAGCACCCGGTGGGCAATGAGGTCGGGATAGCGCCTGATGGGAGAGGTGAAGTGGAGGTAATATTCGGCTGCAAGACCAAAGTGCCCCAGGTTCTCCGGGGAATATCTGGCCTGCTGCATGGTGCGCAAAAGGAGATTGTTGATCACGTACTGGGCTGGTTTCCCACGGGCCTCATCCAGGACCCCGGCAAACCAGGCCGGACTGATTTCGCTTTTAGTCAGCTGCAGACCCATGGCGGCAGCAGCCTCGGTAAAGGTGGCAACCTTGGACGGGTCGGGTTTCTCGTGGATTCGGAAGAGGACATCCTGCCGGGCCCGGGCAAGGGTTTCCGCGACCGCCTCGTTGGCGGCCAGCATGAAGTCTTCGATGAGCAGGTGGGCCTCATTTCTTTTGGCATGGCCCATGGAGACAATTTTGTCGCCCTCAACCCGTATCTCCGCCTCCGGGATGGTAAATCCGAGGCTGCCCCGTTGTTCCCTGCGTTTTCTGAGCCTGGCCGAGAGTTTGGCTGCCGCCGTCAGCATGGGCAGCAGGTGGGCATATTTTCTGCGGGCCTCCCGGTCTTTTTTATACAGGATCCGGTCAACCGTGTCATAGGTGAACCGCTGTCGACTGTTGATCATGGAACGGCAGTACTGCGCCCGGATCTGTCTGCCATCTTCGTCAAAATCGAGAATTGCGGAAAAGGCGGGCCGGTCCTGGTTCGGTACCAGGCTGCACAGGTCATTGGACAGGCGTTCCGGCAGCATGGGCAGGACCAGGTTTGGGAAATAGACGCTGGTGCCCCGCTTGTATGCCTCCTTGTCGATCACCGATCCGGCCTGAACATAATGGCTGACATCGGCAATTGAAACATGAAGGCGGAATCCTTTCGGGGTCTCTTCCACGGCAACGGCATCATCAAAGTCCCTGGCCGTAGCCCCGTCAATAGTGACGTGGGGGATATGGCGCAGATCCCGGCGTCCAGGGCCACAGGTGCGCAGGGGCTCAAGTTGATCGGCCGCCTCAAGTACCCCGGCCGGAAAGGATCCTTTCAGGGAAAGGGTTTCCATGGCCATCCGCAGTTGTACCGGTACGGTCAGCGGGTCGCCGAGCAACTCAAGGATTTCTCCGGTCGGCCCCTGCTTTTCTGTTCCGTAATCGGTTATCCGGGCCAGGACCGCAATGCCGTTTTTTGCATTTCTACTGTTTTTTCTCGGGATAAAGACGTTAAAAGGCAGTTTAGGGTTATCGGGCATCAGGTAGCCGCCTTTTTTATCCTCGACATAAATCCCGCAGAGGGTGGTTACCGCTCGCTTAAGGATACGGACAACACGTCCTTCCGATCGTCCGCGGGAAGTCGATTCCAGAATGTTGATCAGGACGGAATCACCATGGCTGGCATTGCCCAGGTTGCGCTGACTTATGAAAATATCCTTTTCATCTTTTTTCTGTCCCTCCAGGGCGGCAAAGCCAAATCCGCGGCTGGTGAGGGCCAGGGTGGCCCTGATCTGGCCGTGATCAGCACTGATCCGAAATTTTTTGTTTTCCCGGATGATTTTTCCCGCCTTGACAAGGGCGGTCAATGTTTCGCTGGTTACCTTGCGGGTGGAGGGGGGCAGGGAGAGACCCTGCATGATCTCGGCGGTCGAGGTTGGACCTTTCCGGGTTGCGAGAAAAGAGAGGATTCGCTCGGTTAGCGGCAGCTCTCCCCGGGAATCTTTGCGCTGGAAGCGATTACGGTTTTTGAGGCCTCGTCGGCCGATTCTTTGCCTGCGACTATTTTTTTTAACCATGAGAGTGATTGAATGAATGGAACCTAACGGAAAAAGAAAGAAAAAGCCCTTGTGGAACTGTATCGATCTGCTACAATTATTTTTTTGTGGCCTTGACAGCCATCTCTACCGAGTGTACACCATTTTGTCGAGAAGGGCTTCTACAAATGTAACTGTTCAGCTGCGCCCCATCTGGGAGTCTGCGCTACCTGTAGCGATCAGGCCGCCGTATATGGGCGGGCGGGATCGTTGCTCTGTTTGCCGTAATGTGATGCATGCCCGGACAGTTACAGACCGGGAATTATGCCGACATCGTGCTGCTGTCTGAAGAGTTACCTGCAAATTTAACAGGCGTGATTCATGCAATACAGGAAGTTTGATTTAGAGGAATATCAAGGGGTCATGAGTGGTTTTATCGGTCATGGCCCGGAAACAAAAGTATTCTGGGATTCCCTGGACTTTGCCTTAGATGCCCATGACGATCAGTGGCGCCGTTCCGGTGATCCCTATATCATGCATCCCTGTAACGTGGCCCGCATTCTTGCCGAGGAACTCGATATCAGAAATGCGGAGATCCTGGCCGCCGCCCTGCTCCACGATACTGTAGAGGATGTGGAGGATGTGACTGCCGAGGTGATACGAAAAAAATTCGGTCACCACGTGGAGGCCATCGTCGAAGGTTGTACAAAGGTAACCCATTATTCCGGAGATAAACAGACCTTTAAAAAGCTTGTTCATCGTAAGATTTTTTCCGGTGCAGCTGCCCGGCCGGAGGTGATGGTCGTTAAGCTTGCCGACCGGTTGCATAATCTGCGGACCCTCTCCTCAATGCCCCGTCATAAGCGGCAGAAGATAGCCGATGAAACCCTGGATATTTACGCCCCGCTGGCCACTATTCTCGGCCTGTTTGCCATCAAGCGAGAGTTGTATAATCTGGCCCTGGCCTATAAGTTTCCCCGCCAGGGCAATAAGCTGCAACTGCGGATCGACAGATTGCGCCATGATCCCGAGATTATGGAGATTATCAAGCGGGTCCAGGAGGATCTGGACAGTGACGGCGTCGTCGGCAAGGCGAGGCTGCGCACCAAGGGACTTTGGGGCTATTATGATGTAAAAAATCGTATTTTGATACAGGAAATTGAAAGTCCCCAGGAAATCCTGATTACCGTCGGTACGCGTCAGGACTGTTATCGGGTCCTTGGAATTTTGAACAGGCTTTTTCCGCCGATTCCAAGAACTATTCGGGACTTCATTGCCAATCCCAAACCGACCGGTTACCAGGGGTTGCATGCCCGGGCCAATATCAACGGCCGGAAATACCTGTTTAAACTGCGTACGGAAGAGATGGGCCGCAGGGCCCAGCGCGGTCTGGTCCGTGACTGGACCTCCGGTGAAAAAAGTGATGGCCGTTTTGTGCAGCAGATCCAGGAGATGTTCGATATTCTCGGCAGCGAGGATTCGGTTTCGTATCGGGATATGATCGCAGCCGGAGGCCGGAAGGAACTCTATACCTACACCCCCCAGGGAGACTTGATCTGTCTACCGGTGAACTCGCTGGTGCTGGACTTTGCCTTTCGTGTTCATACCGACATCGGGCACGGCTGTGTCGGGGCCATGATTGGAAAGCAGCGGGTGGGGCCGGATCATGTTCTTCAGGATGGGGATGTGGTCAAGGTGGTTCGTCAGGATACGCCGGTCCATTTTGATCAGGACATCCAGGGGCTCTGTCAGACCCCCAGGGCCCGGTCCGAGTTGGCCAAGACCTTTCGCCGGCGCAGGCAGGAGGTCTCCAGGGAAGTCGGGTCCTCTGTTCTTCGCCAGGAAATGCTTCGCTACGGTATGCCTTTTGACGTGATAAAAAAAGAAGGTATGCATGATATTCTGACCTACTTTCAGATTGATTCCCTGGAGGAACTTTTTCTCCAGATCGGCGAGGGCAGAATTCGTCTGCGGGAGCTGATTTACGAAATTCGGACCGGCCTGTACGCCGGTCGTGAAACCCTGGAGCTGCCCACGGGAATTTTTAACCGGGTCGAGCTTGCAACCATTGATCCCGTTGTGGTGAAATCTTCAGCCTGCTGTAAGCCCACACCGTTTGACAAGGGGGTGATCGGCCTGCTCAGTGAGCGCGGGCTCTCTCTCCATAAAAAGGATTGTGCCCGCCTGCAGAAAATCAAGTTTCAGCGTGAAGATGCCGTTGAAGTGCGCTGGAAACTTCGTGGAACCTGGGCGGCCAAGGTGCAGAAGATCGTCGTTTTGGCCGCTACCCGGCATCGGTTGTTCATGCTGCTGTCCGTTGCCCCTGAACAGATGAAAATCCTGGAGATCGTCAGTCTTGGCAAAATAACCACAACCCCGCCGGCCTGGGAAATTACCTTTACCGTGGTCGACCTCTATGACCTGAAAAAAATCCTTAAACATTTTGACCGGTCGTCCCTGCCCTACGAATTTGATCTTGAACAGTAATCGTGTACCTGGTCACAGGATTTGTAACTCTGGGTTTTCATCTATCTTAAACCTGTACGTGTTCAGGGGTGCCGCAGATTCGTACACGCGTTACTGGCCGCAGGTAAGCGAGCCTGCGAGACTCCGGGTAAGCGAGCCCGCG
>DRKH01000410.1 GCA_011051825.1 Desulfobulbus sp. | reverse complement strand
TGTTAAGATTATCCGCCCGGTCGTTATCATAATTTTTTTTCTGGTAACCGGCCTTCAGGCGAAGGGCCGTTTTTTCCGTGGTATCCCAGTTGATACCGGCATAGACAAAATGATTGGTGTTGTCTCTCACCTGGCCGATATCATAATCATAGCTGACATCGATCAAACGGTATTCGACAAAAAAATCCGTTTTAGGACTGTATTTATAAATGGCATATACAGAACCCGAGTTGTCGGTTCTATCAAGAAAGTCGTCCTGCTTATCGGTATAATCAAGCAGAAAGTTTGTATAATCGACTCTTGCCCTGAACTTTTCCGAAAAATCCCAATCCGCTGTTCCCTGGACTATATTCGAGTTGTAACGGCGAATACCGTTGACCGTGGAGCTGCCGGCATCAAATCTGTCCTGACCATAGGTGTAGCGGTCGACAGCCTGCAGAGTAAGGCCGCTGCGGAGGTTATACTGAAACATCCCCTCTACCTTTGCATTGGTATCATTGAGATCGGAATCTTCGGAATAAAATTTAATATCCAGACCACCGAGCAGATAAAAATGATACCTTTCAAATCCCTCATATTCATGCAGGGCGAGCTGAAGGCCCCCCGGAGCGGTATTGTGGGGAGTAATGGTGATGGGCACTTCTTTTGTCCGTGGCAGGGCTACCCATAAACCGGGAGAGATTGTAGTCAACCAGTTTTCCTTTTCATTCGTATTCACATTAAAAAGGTTGTCCGAATATTCTTCAAAAACGGAAATATATGGATGAAAATATCCGCCCTGCATCCCAAACAGATCTTCGGAACTGACAGTATCTTCAGGGAGAAGAGAGGGTTGCGCTCCAATCCCCTGCCCCATAGGCATATCCTGGCTTATGGGTGCAACTGCGGCAATAACATCTTTCTGCGCAACAACGTTCAGCCCGTTGCCCTGGACACCCTGAGACGCAAATGCATTTACGGCAACCGGCGGCACCAATGCAAACGACAGCAGGACCAATCTATACTTTTTTACCATCTCACCCTCCCCTTGACTTTGTCGACCTCTCCTTACAAAACTGAAACTTCTTCCTTTTAAAAATATCAAAAGGCTCTACAGTAAAGCCGTAGAGCCTTTTGATAATTAAAACTAGCTGCAAGAGTAACTATTCAGGTAGGGGCAGGGAACTAGCCCTACCACCACCTGTAACTGCTCAGGAGTGCTCCATATCTGTGCAGTCAGGCCTGTGAACTATAGTGATTCCTATGTGAATCAGGCCTGACCGTGCAGAGATGGGGTGCTCCTGAACAGTTACCTGCAAGATAGAATAGAGTCATGATGGCCTATCTGTGAAACTGGCCGTCTTGGCAGGATACAACTGAACCTGAAGAAAACCGGGGCCGGGAAAATTGGAATTGGCAAAAGCAGGGCGGGTATTACCCACCAAAAAAGCTGCCGATCCCGTGACCTCTCTATGCAGCAACATTCTTCCGGCGAAGCAGCGATTTTAACAAGCCACTTCCCGCCGGCGGGCGATGCCGACCCTGTACAATACCGGTTATCGCTCAAAGGACGGCTATACACCGCAACGGTGGAACACGCCCACTCTTTTGCAGTTATAAAACCGCCATAGGGAAGCGAGCCCGAAACCCGGAGCTCGCAACGCTCTGTTTTCAGATAAAACCCGAAAACTCTACTTTAACAAAAAACTAAAACGAGGCCGGACTGAAAACAACCCCGCCACTATCTTGAGAGGCAAAGCTCGGGGTGGTTACAACCGGAGTGTAGGCCTGGGTGTCGGCAACGGCTGCACCGCATTCAGCAACACTCTTCTCATAACCGGTGGAGATAGCCAGTTCGGAAAGACCTGCCGCTCTTGAGGCCTTCTCGACCTCCGGCCCCTTTGCGCCGGCACAATACAGTGCCTGCACCAGCTTTATCGGGTTCAACCCCTCCAGCCTCAGGCCTTCATTAAGGATCAGTGCCGGAGTCGCGCCCACTTTCATGGCATCAACAACAGCCTGGTCAATTCCCCGCTCCTGATAGTTTGTTTTAAACACGTCCACCCAATCCGCCAGAGCAAAAGAACTGCTCATCAGGACAATCAAACAGGCCAAGATTATCTTTTTCATATTTCCCCCATGAAAAGATGACATGCCGAACCTCGATCCAGCACAACCACTTTACAGTGATTTTGAACTGTTCCGGAGCAGACACATTATTTTGATTACAAGATACACTATTACTTTCGCTTGCACAAGTTAAAAACACCCTCTTTTTCCGCAGTTAGAACCTGATTCCGCTTTGTGGTTCTCTTTCAACGCCCTCCACCGACCATAATCTCTTTAATTGTCAGGAGAAGAATCTTAAAATCCAGCAAAAGAGACCAGTTATCGATATACTGCAGATCCATTTTCATCCAACGGTCAAAGGAAATCGTATTTCTGCCGCTTACCTGCCAGATGCAGGTCATCCCCGGCTTCATTGAAAGTCTCCTCCTCTGCCAGAGATCATATTGCTCCACCTCTTCAGGCAGTGCAGGCCGGGGCCCGACCAGACTCATTTCCCCCATGACGACGTTCAGCAGCTGGGGCAGCTCATCCAGGCTGGTTTTTCGCAGGAAACGACCAAATCTTGTTATCCTTGGATCATTTTTTATTTTGAAAACCGGCCCGTCCATTTCGTTGGTTACTGCCAGCTCCCCCTTAAAATCATCGGCATCCCGGACCATTGTCCTGAACTTATAAAGCACAAACTTGCGGCCGTTCAAGCCGCATCGTAACTGGGAGAATAAAACAGGCCCCCCGGAACTGCTTTTAATGCCCAACGCGATCAAGGCAAAGAGCGGTGAGAGCAGAACCATGCCGAGGGCTCCGCCGACATAGTCAATGATCGACTTTACAAAGAGGGCCGTATCATGCGCCGGGGTTGAGGAAAGGGAAATAGTCGGCAGGCCGAGGAACTGGTCAAGGGATAACCGTGCCGTTGCGGGATGATATTGTATCTTGTAGATTTGAAAATCCGGCATGATCCGCACATTTACGCCCATGTTCTCTGCAAAAAGTATATACTTTTCCACCTCATCCACCTCTTTCAGCGGCAGGGCAAAGATAACCTCATCAATGGTTTCCTGAAGTAAAATAGCACTGAACCGCTCCATTGTTCCGATGATGGTTACATCACCGTACACCACATTACCGACATTCTGTTGTTGATCGACGGTCTCCAGACAGCCCCGGATACGATACCCGGCTTCCGACTTCTTCTTGATCTCCTTGACAAGGTCAATGCTCCGCTGACGGCTGCCGATAATAAGAACGGTCCTGGTCACATAGTCCCTGAGCCTGTTATACCTGTAAACATAGAAGAAGACCGCCTTGACTGCGATCAGGAGAAGCATCAGCAGAATCGCAAAATAACCGATCAGCAGCCTGGAGACATTATCCACATGAAGGATATACATCAGGAAGATTATTCCGGCGGTTGCGGTCGGCACGGCCTTGAAAATCTTATAGACAATCTGCTTGAACGTCTGGCCGCCGAAGGGGTCGTACACCCGGTACAAGCGAAGGGTGACGTGACAGCAGATAACCGCCAGCAGCAGAATAAAGGAATAGCTGATGCCTATATCGCCAGCCGGTTTCCGCAGCCAGAAGGCAAGCCAATACGCAATGGCGACGAGGAAAAGATCGACGACCTGATGAATACCGAGTAAAAAACTTTTTTTCCCTTCAACCATGCTTTAACCGTGACGTCTTACATTCGTCTTCCATTGAATTGTAGACCTTTTTTGAAAAAAATGCATTTTTACCACAAAACCCGACTCTGCATAAATGACGACTCCGGGAAAATATGCTACACAGGAGGACAGTTTGCCCGGGTATCAGCCAATAAAAAAACGCATGGACAATATACCCGACGGTTTAAACCGGTCAAGACAGCAGCAGCATGTCTCTGTTGATGAATGTTTGTTTTCCTATATATAATAGGAAACAGTATGTTAAACTGGACCATACGTTGTATACTGTACGGTTTGACCAGTATTCCTCATGGGGACCTGCCCGGGTACGAATTCTGCAATACCGTCAACACCGAATCGTCAATGCAAAAATAATGCAACTTGCTGGAAAATTTTTCATATTTCTTTCTATCGTCCTGTTTGCTTTTCATGCCGGTCCTGCACAGGCTGAAATACTTGACGGGAGCGGAAGTGGAACCATTACAATATCCCCCCTGAGCATCAGCCGGGACAATCTGCTTGTCGCCGACGGCTGCGATGAGGCCAGGGAGTGGTATGACGAAGGGCTGCGCCTGTCCGACGACTCTGACCGGGAGGCGTATTATTACCAGCAGGCTATCGACCTGTGTCCCGGGTATGTGGCCGCTCACAACCGACTTGCAGAGGTGTACAGAAAACAGGGAAAATATCTGTTAAGTATTGACCAGTTTGAACAGGCACGAATCCAGGCGCTCGCAAGCAATCAGTTTGCCTCCCGCTCAGGCTCCAGAGCATTATTTCTGGAATCCGCCATAAGCCTGGGAGAAATATATCGAATACAGGGTAAGTACGAACGTGCAGCTCAGGAGTTCTCCAAGGCGCTGCAGATGGACCCGGACTCCCTGGCGGCGCAGAATAACCTGCAGTACGTCTATAAACGCATGCATCGATACGACAACGTGCTGTCGCCAAACAATCAAATGCTGGTCAATGCACTGTTCACCAGGATATCAGGCCTGACACGTCCCAGGGGCACATATAGATTTGATGTCCAGTATCACACCTGGAACCAGACCGGTACGCTGACGGATGAGATGTTTGACGACGAACGAATCCAGCTGGCTATTCCTCCTTCCGAGCGTAAAACAGAGGTCAAGGAGGTTATAGCATCGATCCGCTACGGTATAACCAATAACCTGACCATTGGCCTCATCCCTAAATATTTTTCCAGGACCCTGGAGATTAAACTGGCCGCCTTTGATACCGTTGAGACCCCGACGGTGAAAGATATAGGGGATACCGAGCTGCTTCTCAAGTACCACGTCTGGGGCGAACGAAACCGGCATCTTTCCATCTATACCCTGTTCAACCTGCCCACCGGAAAAAACATCAAGGTTCTCGGTGACGAACCTCTGACAAGACCCGGTCAGGACATGAACGGCGACCCCATTACTGAATACCTTGAGTTTGTGCGATACATACCCTTTGGTTCAGAGAGCTACGATGTTACTCCTGGCCTGGCCTTTACCCTCGGCCTTGATCCGGTTATACTGCAGAGCAACATGCAATACAGGATCACCGACGGCGAGTTGATCGGTGATGAATTTCTCTTGAATGCCGCCGCCATGTACCGCGTAAATCCCAGTGTCATCGCCTCACTGGAGATGAACTACCGATGGCGGGCGGATGTCAGACGAAAGCAACAGGTCATCACCTATGCACTTCGTCCCGACTTTATCCTCAGGGAGAGGATACCCGCAGGTGCGTTGGTAGTGGACACCAATTATACGGAATTCGGCGGACACACACTTTTTCTTTCTCCCGGCATTCAATTTACAGTGGCCAGGGGCGTTATGGTTGAATTCGGCATGCAGATCCCTCTTGTTCGACAGGCCCAGGGGGTAACGGAAAATATCGTCTATCACCTGGGTCTGTCAGTCATGACCTTTTGATACTATTTCAACCAACATGACAAGTTCCCTGCCCGCCTCAAAACCAATGCTCCTGCAACTTCGGCGTCTTTTTACCGACTCGGGATTTCCGCTTCTGTACATCCCTCTGCTTTTCATCTGCAGCGGCTGCAGTACGGCTTTTTTCCCTTCCCCCCGTGAAGACATCGCAATTGAAGAAGACCAGTTTACGATTCCAAAAGAAATCATTATTGCAGACAATACCATTTACCAGAACAATCGCTCCGGCCTGCGGATCCGGGGCAACACACCGGTGTACGTAGCCGACTGTTCCATCTACCAGAACGGACGGGCAGGAGTCGACATTGAACAGGCAGCCAAAGTCGACATTGAAGCAAGCAACATCTATGAAAATAAAAACAGCGGGATAGCTGCAAACAATGCCTCAAAACTCACCCTCAGAGATTCGCTGGTCCATCAAAACAAGGACGGCGGCATCCGTATCAGACAGGATACAGAGTCTCAGGTGAAGTCGACCTATGTCAACCTGCAACACAATAAAATATTTCTCAATGAAGAAGGCGGGATCCATGCCATTGCCGACACTCCGGGCCCCATTCAGGTCAACGTTACCAAAAACGCCATATACCGGAACCGGAAAACCGGCCTCAGAATTGAAGACAACGTTCACCTGACCGCAGCGGAGAATGCGTTCTATCGCAACGGGGCCGCAGGGATTGCCTCCTACGTCACGGCCGACACGCCTCCGAGGCTTGATATCTATCAAAATAAAATATACTTTAACCTCGGTTCAGGCGTCTTTATTCGAAGCGGCATTACAGGAAGAATAGGCATCAGCAACAACCTGATATACAATAACTACCGGGCCGGTGTCGCTATCGGCCTGTTAAACCAGGCCGCAAACGAACAGGTTGACGTGGAGGTTTACCACAATACCATAGTCGGAAACGGCAGTAATGTAGAGGGGGCTGGAATACGCAACGACAGCCATGGCAATGCAGTGATAAAAAACAATATCATAGCCTATAACTTTACCAGTGGAATCATGACCGATGGCTGTAGCGGTATTTCCTACAACCTCCTGTTTGCCAACGGTGAAACATCAAGGGTACAACCGGATTCGGAAGATTTTAATTATTTAACGGAAAAAGTCCAGTATTCAGGTTGTTCGGGAAAGCAGTGGGGTGACGTGCTTGCCCAGCCCATGTTTACCAATCCGGACAGCTATAATTTTTCCCTCCGGCAGGATTCACCGGCTGTAAATGCGGCAGACACCATCCATTCAGCCTATTTTGAAACATTCCCCAACAACAACCTGGGGGCGAGGCCTGAACCTGTTTCGGCCGGAAAGGTTCAGGAACGGCCATGATCCTCAAGGACCAGACAACACAGCGACAAAAAGCAGACGGTTCGGTCAACATTGCACCGTTCCTCGGCTTTATCATATTCTGCGCACTTCTGTTGCCGGCAGGCTACAGTTTCGGAACCAGCCGGACCGAAGACTCGACCGGGACGGGAAAGAACTCGGCAGCCCCACTCTACCCGGACAAAGAGAAAAATTTAACCACTGTACAGTGCATGCAGTGCCATCCGGAGATTGCCACTCTGCTGAGGAATGCAGACACCATGCACAGCCGGGTTGACTGCCGACAATGCCATCTTCAGTTCCATGTCTACCTGGACAAAAAAACCAGTTACAGCAAGATCCTGCCGCAATGCACCAGATGCCATCAGCATCCTCACGGCGAGGAGCTTGTCAACTGCAGCAGTTGCCACCAGGAAGCCCATGCCCCGCTTTCCATTCCAGCCAGCCGCGCCCTTTCCCAGGGATGCTATGTCTGTCATCCCGCCCTGGACAAGGAGATGAAAACATTTACCACCCGCCATACGGACCTCTACTGCACGGCCTGTCACCATACCAAGCATGGATATATACCGAGCTGCCTTGAGTGTCACCAGCCCCACACCGGCACCATGCCGACACCGGGAAAGATGATGCCCGGCACCGGACCACTGGCCAAGTGTCTCTCCTGTCACCCCCCGCACAAGGCATTGAAAGTCGCATATCCCAAAACTACACCCAATACCGCCTGCGGATTCTGTCATCGCAAGGCCAAGGAGATGTTGCAGAAAAGCAACACCAAACACTCCAGGTTTCACTGCACCCGGTGCCATCCCGGCAAACACAAAACCATCAAGCGATGTACCGAATGTCACGGCCGTCCTCATCCCGAGGCGATGTTGAAAAAGTTCAACTCCTGCGGCGGCTGCCATGGAGTAGCCCACAGCGTGGTGCGATAGATGTCTGGAAAAAGAGACAACGCCAGGCGGCGAATATGCTTCATCACGATCGGGATCGCCCTTTCCGTTGCCGCATCATCGGCCGGGGCAAGTGAGTATATCAACAGGAAACCCGATTTTCCGGCCCTGGTTCCGGACACCGGGCAGACCCGCTGCTATGATACCCGCCGGGAAATCCCCTGTCCGCGCCCCGGGGAACCATTCTACGGCCAGGACGGGAACTACTCGATAAATGCACCGATCTATGAGCTGAAAAAGCAGGATGGCGGTACAATACTAATTGACCGAACCACCGGCCTGGACTGGCAGCGTATCCCGGACAAGACACGAAGGACATGGAGTGAGGCGATAGACTATGCAGACGATTTGAGCCTTTCAGGCTTTACGGACTGGAGACTGCCCAAGAAACAGGAACTGCAGAGCATTCTCTCCTATGGGACAACTCCGTCGCCACTGCTTGAGCCGGTCAAGAGAACAGGAAGGGATGGACAACCTGAACAGGGCTTCTGTGCATGGACATTGACCACCCGCGTCTTTCCGAGCATGTATGCTAAAAAGATCTGCCTCAATGATAATCAGGGGGCAATCAGTGATAAATATGAAAAAAACTACGTGTATGCCGTGCGGGGCCCGGCCCTCAGCTATGGAAAATTTCAGAACAACGGCGACGGAACGGTTACGGACCTGATGACCGGTCTCACCTGGCAGGCCATTGAGGTCAGGCCCAGAAACTGGCAGCAGGCACTTGCCTACTGCCGACAGCTTGACCTGGGCGGCCACCGGGACTGGCGACTGCCCACAATCAAAGAGCTTTCAACCCTTGTGAATGAAGACCTGATCAACCCGGCAATAGATGTGAAATTTTTTCCCGGCGCCCGCTCAGCGTCCTACTGGACAAGCACAACCTTTACCGGACACCCCGGATTTGCCTGGTATGTACGCTTTGACAATGGGCTGGGCCATAACGGGGGATACAAGGGGAGGCTATACTTTGTTCGCGCAGTCAGAGGCGGACATATTGCCGCCACCGCGCCGCCGTCCTCCGTGCCTCCCGGTCCGGACCGGGAGGCTGGTGATTCTGAATTTAAAAGTATGTCTGCGCCGGAAAGGCACAACAGAGAAATGCTGGAACCTTATCCACTGGATCCCAATGCACCGTATGAATGAGCCCGGTGACTAATGGTAGTTTCGCCCAGCCGGACGACTTGTTCGTTCAGCGACCTCTGCATTATACAAAAATTTTTTTTATTAGCACCATTCCTCAGCAACGAGGGATAACATCGCTACAGCTATAATCTCAAATCGAATTTAGCAGCGCTTATGCCTGATTTCAGGTCAATTCATTTTTCAAAAAAAGCGATGGTATCCCTGATTTCATTCAAGCTGAGCTTTAGTGGTAATCAGGAAGATTAACGTGTTAC
>DRKH01000409.1 GCA_011051825.1 Desulfobulbus sp. | reverse complement strand
GGCAGCAGGCTCTTGCCCCTTTCGATCAGGGCCCGGCAGGCGCCATCGTCAACCACCAGGAATCCTTTTGGCCGCAGGACATGGGCAATCCAGTGTTTTCGACCGCCGATTTTTTCAGACATGGGCAGGAAAAAGGTGCCAACCAAGTCGCCGCTGAACAGCTCCTGGAGGATGTTTGTATTCTTTCCCGGGCCGATAAAGGAGGAGGCACCGCAGGAGGCAACCATTTTTGCAGCCCGGATCTTGGACTGCATGCCGCCGGTTCCCAGCTGCGAGCTGGTGCTGCCCGCCATTTTTTCCACCTGTTTGTCGATGGTGGCAACGGTATAGACCGGCCGGGCCGTGGCATCATCTGCCGGGTTGGCCGTACACAGGCTGTCCACGTCCGTCAGGATGATAAACATATCAGCCCCGATCATATTGGTGATCAGGGCTCCCAGGGTGTCATTGTCGCCGAAACGAAGTTCTTCAACCGAAACCGTGTCGTTCTCGTTGATGATCGGCACCACCCCGAATTCAAAGAGCGTATTGATTGTATTGCGGACATTCAGGTACCGGTCCCGGTGGGAAAGATCACTGTGGGTCAGCAGCACCTGGGCAACCTGCTGCCGGTGCCGGGCAAAGGCCTGCTCATAGGCCTGCATCAACAAGCCCTGGCCGATTGCCGCCAGGGCCTGTTTGACTTTAAGCCCGCTCCGGCCCTGTCCGGACACGCCAAGTCGCTGCCGGCCGGCTGCCACTGCACCGGAGCTGACCAGGATAACCTCCCGGCCGGTAGAGCAGAGAAAGGAAATCTGCCGGGCCAGGCTCTCAATCACCGGCTGGTTCAGGCCCTCGTGATCAGTCAATACGGCGCTCCCGACCTTGACCACCACTCTTCTGGCCTGATCAAACAGGCTCTGCCGGTAAAAAAGGCCTTCTTCTTTACTTACCTGAAAGGTCATGGTCAATACATAACAGGGTCGATGAGTTCTGCAAGGGTGTTTTTTAACCGGTCGATATTTTCGCCGGTTTGAGCTGAAACCGGGAACACGTCCAGTCCGCTTTCGGCAAAGACTGCCAGCAGCTCCTCAAGGCGCTCCCGGTCCAGCAGGTCGATTTTATTGAGCAGGATAATCTGACGACGATCAAGCAGTTCATCTTTAAAAGCCGCCAGCTCCTGCTCCAGAACCCGCAGGTCGTGAACAGGAGCATCCCCTTCACCTGCACCATCCAGAACATGAATAAGCACCTTGGTCCGCTCGATGTGTCGAAGAAAGGTATGGCCCAGGCCGACCCCCTCGTGCGCCCCTTCAACCAGACCGGGAATGTCGGCAATAATGAGCGGCCGATGATGCCTGACCTGCAGAACGCCAAGTTGTGGTTCCAGGGTGGTAAACGGATACGGCGCAACCTTGGGATGGGCAGCGGAAAGCTTGGAGAGCAGGGTCGATTTACCGGCATTGGGCAGGCCGACCAGGCCGATATCGGCAATCAGTTTCAACTCGATCTTGAGCCAGCGCTCTTCCCCTTCGCCACCGGGAGTTGCCTTGCGCGGCGCCCGGTTTGTCGAGGTGGCAAAGCGGGCATTGCCAAAACCGCCCTTACCGCCTTTAGCGGCCAGAAAGCGAATACCGTCTTCGGTCAAATCGGCAAGCACTTCGCCGGATTCGGCATCTTTGAGCACCGAGCCCAGGGGAACCCGGACAATACAATCCTTACCGCTTTTACCGTGTTTGTCACTGCCCTGGCCGTTGCCGCCACGCTTGGCCTTGAAATGGGACCGATACCTGAAATCGATCAGGGAGTGGAGGCGGGCATCGGAGACCAGGTATACGGAACCACCCCTGCCTCCGTCACCGCCATTGGGACCGCCCCGGGGAACAAATTTTTCCCGGCGAAAGCTTACGCAGCCGTTACCGCCATCACCGGCCTTTACAAAAAATTTTGCTTCGTCAATAAATCCCATATGTTACAGCGAACCCCGCAGTGACTCTATTTTATCATGCTCCATGAAGATAAAACATAAAAAAACTCGACACCAAGTATCTTGATGCCGAGTTTTTGTGCTTTTCAGATCCGGCTGTTTTAAGGCGGAAGCCGGAAATCGCCTGTCCGGTGTGGTGTCAGGCAGGATAGACGGAGACCCGTTTACGATTCTTGCCGAATTTCTCATAGGTGACAACACCGTCAACCTTGGCAAACAGCGTATAGTCCCGGCCACAGCCGACATTCTCACCAGGATGAATCCTGGTGCCGAGCTGCCGAACCAAGATATTTCCGGCCCGGACCAGTTGTCCGCCGAATCGTTTCACACCCCTTCGCTGTCCTGCACTGTCGCGACCGTTTCGTGAACTGCCGCCTGCTTTTTTATGTGCCATTTTTTTTCTCCGTTACTGTTCCATGCCGGATGGATGCCGGTGGCTTAATTATGCCGCTATCTCTTCAATGGTCAGCGCTGTATACTGCTGCCTGTGGCCGTTTTTGACCTGATAGCCTTTACGTTTTTTCTTTTTAAAGACCAGGATCTTATTTGCCCTGCCCTGTTCGGCAATCTTGACAATAACCTTGGCGCCGTCAACCAGAGGCTGTCCGACCTGGACACTATCTCCATCAGCCACCAGCAGGACATCGTTGATCTCAATGGTATCCCCGACTTCACCCTTGAGCTTTTCCACCCGCACTGTATCCCCGGCTGCAACCTGATACTGCTTGCCGCCGGTACGAATAATAGCATACATGCGAATCCTCCTCTATATTAGAATAATTTTCTGTCAAAAGTTATACGAAACTTACAAATAAACAATAGCTCACGAAAAAATGCAAGGCAAAAAAGTCTGTCTTCGTACATAATTTCACCCATACCGGCGTTTTATATCCGAACCGGCTGCCTGTTCAGGTGGAACCGGAATCCGTTGGCGGTCATCCGGTTTACCCACCGGCTTCCAGGTACAATATAATTAAGGCGGAGGAAAATAATTTACACATGTGTTTACAAGATGTTATACTTAAGCATGGTCGATATTTACTACACGTTCAGGTCTCTTCGAGGGATTGGATGTCAGTCTGAAGAGATGGGCAACGCTCTTTTTTGCAACCGGGCCACTGCCTGTCCCGCTGTCTTAAAAGAGGGCCTTGGCGGATCCGGGCAGAATTCTTTAACAATTGCCCCCTTTTTATTGGACAAAAGACTCACTTTTACTACAATTAAGGTAACTGTTCAGACAGGTGCATACAGACAACTTCCTTCCGGATAGATTTTTTTTGGAACAGATCACCATGGCCAACCGAATTGGGCATTTCTCAGGCCCATAACAGCATGGAGTAGCAGTTCTTAACCTCACCCCCTTATAAATTCTCACCTACCTGGAGCAAGAAACATGAAACAGACACTGACAAGATGTTTATTCCTGTTCACACTTACCTGCACCGCTCTTTTTACCCCTGTTGCCGGACAGGCTGGTGATTACAGCAAACCTGAGGAACTGGTTGCCAAAGGCACTGCCGTCTTCAAGAGCTTCATGCAGGATCCGAATATGGAGTGGTTCCGAAATAATGTCCAGAATGCCAAGGGCATTTTTATCGTCCCGCAGATGCTTCGCGGCGGTTTTATCATTGGTGGCTCCGGTGGTTCCGGCCTGCTGGTGGCCCGGGATCCGAAGACCGGAGAATGGAGCTATCCCGCTTTTTACACCATGGGTTCCGTTTCGCTAGGTCTGCAGATCGGTGCAGATGCCTCTGAAATTATTCTCATGGTCATGACGGAAAAGGGTATCAACGCCATGCTCTCCACGGAATTCAAACTTGGTGGTGATGTTGCGGTTGCCGCTGGTCCGGTTGGAGCCACTGCCAAGGCGCAGACCGCAGACATTTTGGCCTTTGGCCGCTCAAAAGGTCTGTTCGGCGGCATCAGTATTGAAGGGGCCGTTGTTGCCCCTCGCTATGAGTGGAATGAGAGCTATTACAACAAGCCGGTCGGCCCGGTCGATATCCTGATCAAAAGAACCGTAACAAATCCTCAGGCTGATGAATTACGGGCCGCTCTCCCCCGAATCCAAGCCACCAGGACCAAGCCCCTGGGGAGCTGATACCCGCCCCGGCCACTATCTGTACTCTCCGGATTGCCGCCCCATGGCGGGCCGCAACCCGGAGATTTTTGCAAGTGATAAGGGACACCGCACGGTGTCTCGCAGGCTCGCTTACCTCTTCGCACGGTCGCGCCTGCACGAAGCTACGGCACCCTTGATCACTTACAGATTTAAGGTAGATGAAAAAACATAGTTACTCATCCTGTGACCCGTCACAGATTTTTTTCCTGTTCATCTTTTTCTGAGGCACACAATGAAAGCACGAGATGTGATGTCGCCTATTGAGGCGTATCTTTCCACGGACATGCCCATCTGCGAGGCTGTCATCCGCATGCGCAACGTCAAGCGCCAGCATGGCCTGCCCATCAAAGGCATGCTGGTGAAAAACGGCAAAGGAGAAATTGTCGGAATATTATCGATCAAGGATATTATCCGGGCGGTTATTCCCTCTTACCTGTCGCCGGATATCAGCCTTTTTTCCTGGGAGCACATGCTTGAGCAGATGACTGATCGGGCAAAGAACAAGGTCGTCGGCGAAATCATGACAAAAGATATAGTGACTATTAACAGTGAGGCAGCCCTGATGGTCTGTGCCGATTTGATGGTCAAAAAAGGACTGCAGCGCCTCCCGGTAACCGAGGAAAACGGGCAGATTATCGGCATGGTCTACATGAGAGATATTTATGACTTTATAGCAGATCTACTGACCAGGGAGGAAAAAGCCGATGGCACCTGTTGAAACCGCCCATGGGGCCCAGCTCCTGGTCATGGACGCCAGCTTTTACATGGCCTGCGCAATTTTTTTTATTGCACTTGCGCTTATTATCTCGGAAAAAATTCATAAAACCATTGTTGCCCTGTTCGGTGCATCCCTGGTCCTGATCCTGAAAATTCTGGAACAACACGAGGCCTTTCACCTCGAAGAGTTCGGGGTCGACTGGAACGTTATCTTTCTGCTGATCGGGATGATGATTATCATCAACCTGATGCGGCCCACCGGCCTGTTTGAATATATTGCCATACGCAGTGCCAAACTCGGCAGAGGTGAACCCATTCGCATCATGATCATCTTTGCCGTCATCACCGCTCTTCTCTCCGCCCTGCTGGATAATGTCACCACCGTCCTGCTGCTGGCCCCGGTCACGCTGTTGATTGCCGATGCCCTTGAAGTTGATCCTATTCCCTATTTAATAGTCGAGGCCCTTGCCTCGAACATCGGTGGTACCGCCACCCTGATCGGTGACCCGCCCAACATCATGATTGCCTCTAAGGCCAAGCTGAACTTTATGGATTTCATCATCAACCTGACCCCGATCGTTATCATCATGATGGTGGTCTCCATCGTGATCATCAAGATTGTGTTCGGCAAGAAGCTGCAGGCCCGGGATGAGCTTAAAGAACGCATCATGAGCATGGACGAACGGGAGGCAATCAAGGATCCGGTCATGCTGACCAAGTCACTTGTGGTGCTCGCCATCGTCCTGGTCGGTTTTGTCCTCCATGGCTTCTTTCACTACGAACCGGCAACGGTGGCTCTGTTCGGTGCCGGTCTTCTCTTACTGCTTTCCGGGACCCATGAACCGCATCATGTCCTGGCTGAGGTGGAATGGCCGGTCATCTTCTTTTTTATCGGCCTGTTCATCATGGTCGGCGGTATGGTCAAAGTCGGTGCCATCAGCATGATGTCGCAGGAAATGCTGGCCCTGACCAAGGGAAATCTCTTTGCCACCTCCATGGTCATCATGTGGTTTTCCGCTATTGCCTCAGCCGTAGTCGATAATATTCCCTATGTTGCGACCATGAACCCCCTGGTCATTGATATGGCCAGAGAAATGTGGCCACACCTCTCCGGTACTGCATTACTCCAACATGCCGATCTCATGCCGATCTGGTGGTCCCTTGCCCTTGGAGCCTGTCTGGGCGGGAACGGGACCGCGATCGGGGCCTCGGCCAATGTAATAGTTGTCGGTATGGCTGAAAAGGCAGGCCACAAGATCAGCTTTATAAAATTCATCGCCTATGGTGTTCCGATCATGTTTATTACGGTCTTTATCTCCATGATTTATATCTGGCTCAGATATTATGCCTTTGCCTGAAAATCATTATCACGATCTGCAAACGAGGCCGGAGGTGCGTCCCCTTTGCCGGTGGAATCTCCGGCCTGGTTGCAGCGGGATGTGGTCTGCCATCTCTGGTCTTCCCTGCATTTCAGAACCGTGACTTCTTCCGCCTCGTATCGTTTTATTCCCACGGCTCCCGGCCGTTCGACTCTGCAGCTGAGCGGATGCTGGAAGGCCTCCTGTTCCATCCCTGAACTTGACGAAATTTTCGGCCGCCTGCCCGCTCACCTGGACCATCTCAAGATCACGGCAGAGGATTCCCTCAACTGGGATTCCATTCTTCTGGTCTTTCTGAGCCACTTTCTCGACCACTGTCGAAAAAAGCAACTGGCCGTCGACCTGACCGGCTTACCGGAAGGGGTGCAATCCCTGCTTACACTTGCCCGGAAATCAACGTCCCGGCCACTCAATAAAGAAAAGGTGCAAACCGGGATGATCGCCCGTCTGGGCCAGGGCGTTCTCGATATATTTGCCCGGGGGCGCGATCTTGCCCGCTTTACAGGTGAAATCGTTACAGCGCTTGTGCTGCTCTTTCGCGGGAAAGCCTACTTCCGATTTCGAGATTTTTTTTATTTTCTCCAGAACTGTGGCGCTGACGCGCTGCCCATCGTCTCATTGATCTCGATCCTGGTCGGGGTTATTCTTGCCTTTGTCGGCGCAGTACAGCTTCGTATATTCGGTGCCCAGATCTATGTTGCCAATCTGGTGGCGCTTTCCATGGTTCTGGAGATGGGGGCCATGATGAGCGGCATCATCATGGCCGGTCGAACCGGGGCCGCCTATGCCGCCCAGCTCGGTACCATGCAGGTGAATGAAGAAATCGACGCCCTCCGCACACTTGGTATTTCACCGGTCTCCTACCTTGTCCTCCCGAGGATGCTTGCCCTGATCTGCATGCTGCCCCTGCTCTGCATCTATGCCGACCTCCTCGGCATTGCCGGCGGCTCTCTTATCGGAGTCTGGATGATGGATATCCCCCTGTATGAATATTTTGTGCAGAGCAAAAAAGGGCTCCACATGTGGCAGATCAACCAGGGGATTATAAAAAGTACGGTCTATGGAGTGGTTATCAGTTTTTCCGGCTGTTACCAGGGGCTGCACAGTGGGCGCAGTGCCTCCGCAGTTGGTGAAGCCACTACCTCGGCCGTTGTCATGGCCATTGTCCTGATCGTTATTTCCGACGCAATCATGGTGGTGATTTTCAGCCTGTAGGTGTGATGATGAGAGCTATTCAGCCACTTTCGGTGATCGACCTGACCATGGCCTACGATGATTTTATCCTCCAGCAGAATATCAGTTTTACCGTTGAACGGGGAGATATCTTTATCATTATGGGGGGATCGGGCTGTGGAAAATCGACCCTGCTCAGACATTTGATCGGCCTGAAGCCGCCGCAAAAGGGCAAAATCATGTATGCCGATTTTGATTTCTGGCAGGCTGACGCCGCTGAACGAGAAAAGATCTTGCAGCGATCCGGCATACTCTATCAAAGCGGTGCCCTGTGGAGTTCCATGACGCTGGCCGAAAATGTTGCCCTGCCGCTGCAGCGATATACCGTCCTTCATCCACCGGTTGTACGGGAACTGGTAGAATTTAAACTCTCTCTGGTCGGCCTGAACGGGTTTTCCGAATATTACCCGTCCGAGCTCTCCGGAGGAATGCGGAAACGGGCCGCCCTTGCCCGGGCAATAGCCCTTGACCCGGAGCTGCTGTTTTTTGATGAACCGTCAGCCGGACTTGACCCGGTCACATCCCGCCATCTCGATGAACTTATCCTCGAACTGCGTGACAGTCTCGGTGCAACGGTTATAATGGTGACCCATGAGCTGGATTCCATCTACTCCATCGGTACCAACAGCGTTTTTCTCGACCGTGAGGCCAAGACCATGCTCGCGGTCGGAAATCCGAAAACAATGGCTCAGGAAACAGAGAATCCCGTGGTTATAGATTTTTTGACCAGAGGCACGGGCAAACGCCCCCGCTGACCTATGAGTAAACGAGCAAACCCCACATTGATCGGCAGCTTTGTCATTGGTGCCATTGCCATTCTCATCTTCACCCTGCTCACGCTCGGCAACCTTTCGTTCAATAAAAAATCCTATCGCTGTGTCCTCTACTTTCAGGGATCCCTGCACGGACTGGATATCGGGGCTCCGGTTGCCTACCGGGGAGTGACCATTGGAAAAGTCGGTAACATAGCCATCACCTATGATCATGCCGAGAACCGGTTCACCATACCTGTCTATGTTGATATTGCCGAACAGGTTGTCCAGGGAAAGACCCACTATGAAGAGGCCGGTTTTGCTACCCCTGATGCCTTTTTTCGCGACATGATACGCCGGGGGTTGCGGGCAAAATTAAAAATGCGGTCCATTCTGACCGGTAAACTTTTTATTGAATTCTTTTTTGCCCCGGATACTCCCGTCCGGGTCACCGGGCTGGAAAAAGAGTACATTGAAATCCCGACCCTGGCCTCAGGTTTTGACCAACTCAGCCAGACCCTGGAAGAGCTTCCCTTAAAGGAAATCGTCACAAAAATCATTTCCACGCTTGATAATATCAATGCCATGCTTGAATCCAAAGAGCTCAAACGGGCCATTCCCCTGTTAAACAATTCGCTCCGGCATGCCGACGACCTGTTTCTTTCGCTCAATCAGGAGGTGCCCGAACTTGCGACCGGATTTAAAAAGGCCCTGGCCGATATTTCTGTTTTGGTCAAATCGACCCAGGCACTTGTTGAGCAGACGGATACCGACCTTCCACGCCTGATGACGGAGATCGAATCCAGCTTTGTCAAGCTGACCGCGGTCCTGGACCGACTTCAGCCCCTGGTTGAAAATCTCAACACGATGACCGATGAAAACTCATCTTTACGATACCGGATCGACAGCACACTCCTGGAGATTTCCAAAACAGCCCAGTCGGTCAGTCGGCTGAGCGAATACCTGGAACGGCACCCGGACGCTCTGCTCACCGGGAGAAAGGAACACAAATGAAAGGATTCACTTCGTTGTTGTTACACACCGTGATACTTTTGGGTTGCGGTTTTTTTCTACTCAGCGGATGTATCGGTTCGGTGGCGCCACTGTATGAGTACACGCTTTCCCCCATGGTTCAGCAGGATGAATCCTCCCGGAGCGCCCAAGCGCAATCACTTATGCTCATGCCGGTCCTTGTACCGTCCTGGAGTACCGATTCAGGCATAGTGACCCGTTCTTCATCAAATTCCATCAATACTTCCGCAACCCATCTCTGGGCAGGGACCCTGCAGAACCAGCTGGCGATAACCCTGGCTGAAAATATCCGCCGACTGGGCGGTATCAAAGACGTCCAGATCTACCCCGGCCCGCGCTTTGCAAAGCCTGTACTTTTACTTGAGCTGGAATTTCTCCGTTTTGACGGTGAGCTCGGCAACAGTTTTACCTGCAGTGCCATCTGGACAATCTCCGACAATAAACAAAAGAAAACCATCCTGCGCCGGGAATTTTCCACCACCGTGGCTGTGGACCGGCAGGGATACAGGAGCTATGTCAAGGCCGCATCAACGGCAATTTTTCAGTTAAGCAGGAAGATCGACCTTTCTCTGCAGCAAATCCGGAGGACCCCATGAGCCAACCCGTGTTCAACCGTACTCTTTTTGCACCATCGTTATTGGCCTCTATCCTTTTTTTGCTTTTCCTTGCCCCCATAGCGGGCCAGGCCAAAGGAGTAACGCGCTGGCTGACGCAGACCGTCTACGTCCCCCTGTACTCGCACATTTATGCGGATGAACGGTATAGGGATAAACCGTTTAACCTGACGGCTACCCTTTCCGTTCGCAATACTGATCCGGAAAACGGCCTGATCCTGCAGCGTGTCGACTACTATGATTCAGAGGGCATACTCCTCAAAAAGTATCTGAACAAACCTGTCCCCATTGCCCCCCTTGCCTCCACCCGCTTTATTGTCCAGGAATCGGAAAGCAAGGGTGGGTCCGGGGCTAAATTCATTGTTATCTGGACGGCATCGAAGCCGGTGGTTGAACCGATCATCGAGTCGGTTATGATCGGCACCAAAATGCAGCAGGGAATTTCTTTTCTCTCCCGCGGCAGGGTCATCTCCGGGGAATCCACTCCATGAGTCACCACAACGGTGTTACCACAACGTTGAGATGCCGCACATGAAAAAAATGACTCCTGCAACAGACGAAAAAGTACGCCCCATGTTCTTCAGACCAACAGGAAACGCCATGTTACGAACCCTTCGTTGTTTTTTATTGCTGGCCGGTGTCATCTGCAGCGGCTGCGTTGCCGCCCGTCAACCTGCGGTAAAAGCTGATCAGCCCGGGCAACAGCTCCTCAAGGTCGGGATCACCACCAACGCGCCGCCCATGGCCTACATGGAAAACGGGAAAATTACCGGCCTTGAAGCCGAATTTGCCCACGGACTGGCGGCCTACACCGGGCGTAAACTTCGTTTTGTCGAACTCAAATGGGAAGATCAGATTCCGGCCCTGCTTGCTGGCAGGACCGATATTATCATGTCGGCGATGACGGTGACCAGCGCCCGCAACTACCTGATAGCCTTTGCCGATCCTTACATGGTTACCGGTCAGGTTTCCCTGGTACGACTTGCCGAATATAACCGCTTCAGCAACGGATTTACCGATCTACTCAACCCTGTGGTGCGGGTAGGAACGGTCAAGGCGACAACCGGAGATTTTCTGATTACCAGGAACAAGTCCAAAGGCACTGTTATCCGCTACAATAATGCCGCTGAAGCTGTCCAGGGCCTGCTCGACAAGAAGATTGATGCCTTTGTCTACGATCTGCCGATGAATTTCTATCTCGGTGCCAGGTACGCTGATCAGGGGCTGACCCCCGTCACCATACCCATGACCAAAGAGTTCATCGCCTGGGGGATCCGTAGAGACGATCCCCGGCTCCTTGAGCAGGCCAATGCCTATCTACAGGAGATAAAATCCACCGGCAGGCTGCGCGAGATGATCATCCGCTGGATCCCGTTTTACGAAAGACTTTTTAATAAATAGTAAACGTTCACCAGCACCCCATCTTCGTTCGATCAGCCCCCCTCACATAGTGGGCTATAGACTCGTCGGTCTGCTCGGAGTTTCTGCTTCGCTTCGCTTACCTGAACGAATATGGAGCACTGGTAATAAACGGTTACAATTTGGATGTAATGCCAAGGGCATGACATCGCGGTGAACGGTTACAATAAAAAACCTGATTACCACTAAAGCTCAGCTTGAATGAAATCAGGGATACCATCGCTTTTTTTGAAAAATGAATTGACCTGAAATCAGGCATAAGCGCTGCTAAACGCGATTTGAGATTATAGCTGTAGCGATGTTATCCCTCGTTGCTGAGGAATGGTGGTAATCAAAATAAAAAATAGTCGGCTCCAGGAACCCATTATGGAAACAACACCACTATGGCTCATTGATGCAGCCTGGCTCAGTTTTGCCTTTGTCTGCGGGTTTATCGCCCGCCTGATCAAACTCCCGCCCCTGATCGGTTTTCTTGCCGCCGGCTTTATCCTCAATGGACTCGGTATTCGTCAGGGTGGTGAAGCCCTGCAGGAACTTGCCGATCTCGGTGTTACCCTGTTGCTGTTTACCATCGGCCTCAAGCTTGATATCAAGAGTCTGCTTCGGAAGGAAATCTGGCTGGGCACGACCATCCACATGCTGGTGAGCATGGTGGTTTTTTCAACCTTTATCTACCTGCTCAGCTATACCTCCATGCTGGCTGCCGTTGAACCGTCAACGGCAGTTCTCTTTGGTTTTGCCCTCTCTTTTTCAAGCACCGTCTATGCCGTCAAAACACTTGAGGAACGTGGTGAAGCAGGTTCCCTGCATGGTGTTACCGCAATCGGCATACTCGTCATGCAGGATATTATAGCCGTTATTTTTCTCACTGTTTCCACGGGAAAAATTCCCTCTGCCTGGGCACTCTGCCTGCCACTGTTGTATTTCCTCCGGCCCCTGTTTTTTACCCTGCTTGAGCGTACGGACCATGGCGAACTTTTAACGCTTTTCGGGCTGTTCATGGCCATGGTTGTGGGATCTTTTTCCTTTGAAATAGTCGGCCTGAAACCCGATCTCGGGGCGCTTATTGCCGGTATTCTCATCGGCAGTCATCCAAAAGCCAAAGAGCTGAGCCACACCCTGATGGGATTTAAAAACCTCTTCCTGGTCGCCTTTTTTCTCAGTATTGGTCTGTCCGGTCTTCCGGACATGAAAATAATCATAATCAGTCTGTTACTCGGCCTGTTTATTCCCTTTAAGGGCGGCCTGTTTTTTCTGTTGATGAGCCGGTTTGATTTTCGTGCCCGAACCGCTCTCTTTACCGGATTTCCCCTGGCCAATTACAGTGAATTCGGTTTGATTGTTGCTGCAGTCGGGGTAAAAAACGGCTGGCTTGAGCCGCAATGGCTGGTGCTCGCTGCACTGGCGCTCACACTTTCCTTTGTTGTCGGTGCCCCGTTGAACGGCTCGGTTTATACGTTCTACGCCCGCTACAAGGATTTTCTCAGGCGTTTTGAGACTGCACGTCGGCATCCCGCCGACACGCCGTTGGAGATAAATGCAGACATCCTTATCTTCGGGATGGGACGCATCGGGTCAGGCGCCTATGTCGAGGCCTGTAAAACATTTCCCGGTAAGGTTGCAGGAGTGGACAACAATAGAGAGACCGTTGACCGTCTTTGCAAAGACGGAATGAAGGTATATCTCGGCGATGCCACGGATATCGATTTCTGGGAAAAGATAAATCCGGGCCGAATTGCCTTTGTTTCACTGTGCATGTCCAGTCATGCCGCCAACATGACGGCGGTGGATCAGTTGCAGCAGGCCGGATTTTCCGGTTATATTACTGCAACAGCCCGCCATGAAGACGATGCCCTGGAACTGGAAAAGGCGGGAGCCCATATAGTCTATCAGATTTTTGCCAATGTCGGCGAGGCCTATGGCCAGTATGTCCGACAACAGCTTGCAGCTCTCGGTGTACACTCTATGTGAGAAATCCGTAACAGTGGACAGAAGGTAGAAGAACAATTAAGGGGTTGTGAAAACAATCAGTTATCAACCCCGTAATCAGTTAGAAAATGCAGCCTGACAAACAGATGACAAAAAAATATACGGTACTGTGGTCGCTGGCCCTGTCCCTGACCGGGTTTCTCCTCATCCTCTTCAGTCTGAACGTCTATCAATATTTCAGGGTGAAATCCGATGTCGCCTCCACATTGCTCCAGGAGATCAACGAGAAGGAACTGGGCGAGTTACAAGGTTTTTTCAACAACATCAGAGACAAACTCAACATCGTCCGCGACTGGGGAAAAAACGGGGTCATTGATGCCGTCGACATCGTCTCGCTCAACAAAAAGCTCTTTCCGCTGATTGACCACCAGGAGCTGGTCAGTGGTGTGCTGCTGGCAGACAACAGCGGCCGGGAATACTTCCTGACCCAGAAAAAGGAGGGTTGGATGACCAGGGTCACGGTCCCCGGCCCAAACGGGAACACGGCCGTGTATACAACCTGGCGTACCCCCGGGCAGGGTCGGGAGCTCCGGCGGAAACTCATCGGCTATGATCCGCGAAAACGGCCCTGGTTCCATCGTTCCCGGCAGACCGATGAGGTCTATTGGACGTCCCTGTATACTTTTTTTGAAAGCGGAGAAAAGGGCATAACCGCGTCCGTCTCCTGGGATGCTCCTGGAAAGAAAAATGATTTTCTGGTGTTTGGCATAGATATTTCTTTTAGCGGGATTCGGAAACTGCTGCGCTTAAAAAAGGAGAATACAACCGGCATCATGTTTCTGGTCAACCCGGGCGGCAACTCTATTCTCCCCGGCTTACCCGGAACCGACAGGACCACGGATATTGATTATACCAAGCTCCTGTCAACTCTGGTTGAACAGTGGAAGGTCTCTGAACATCCGGCCCAGGAAACCATTCACTTCAGTTACGGCAACCGGAAATGGCTTGGCACGTTGCAGCCGCTGGCACAGAACAACTCCGTTTTCTGGATAGGCGTGACGGCTCCAGAGCAGGAACTGCTC
>DRKH01000408.1 GCA_011051825.1 Desulfobulbus sp. | reverse complement strand
TCCCTTTTTCTTTTCGGCCGACAAAAGACGCAACATTACGTTTTTCCTTGTCATTTAACACATTCTAATGGTAAAGACCTGGAAGAGGTACATTTTTTTCGCATCCTACTCGCAATCCCAAAAAAAACAATATCATTTCAGGAAACTATGCAGCCGATCGCCGGACAGACCGCAACCGGTGCCATCCATCACTCCACGGCAACTCTTTCACCACTAACCAATATGATAAAAAAATCAACCCCGGGCCTGTTTCTGCTGTTCATCCTGCTGAGTTTTCTTGCAGGCTGCTCCTCCATGCAACCCGCAACGACGGCTGTCCCCCCTGCCGGACCCCGGAACACCTCCAGTGACGGTGTCGAGACGCAACATTATGTCATGGCCGAACCGGAAGAACTGCTGGAAGAGGAGTTATCGGAGCTCAACAAAACCGGAATGTGGGAGAACGGCTCAACCCGGATGCAAATCGAAAAAGAGCCGGACATTGTGTATGATTTCCCGGTCACCATGAATAAACAGGTGCAATTTTACCTCGACACCTTTCAGAACAGGCAGCGGAAGTATTTTAAAAAATGGCTTGCCCGATCGGAAAAATATATTCCCGTAATCCATCGGGAATTTAAAGAGGCGGGCCTGCCCCTGGATCTGGTCTATCTTGCCATGATCGAATCGGGTTTTAATCCGTCGGCCTACTCCCGGGCTCATGCGGTCGGCCTCTGGCAGTTCATCAAGGGCACGGGTCGTCATTACGGGCTGCGCATTGATTCCTGGATGGATGAACGCCGGGAACCGGAAAAGGCCACCCGCGCCGCCGCCGCCTACCTGGGGACGCTCTACAACGAGTTCGGCGACTGGTACCTTGCCGTTGCCGCCTACAATGCCGGAGAAGGAAAAATACGCCGGGCAATCAAACGGTACAAGACCCGTGATTTCTGGAAGCTGGCGCAGTACAAATTCCTCCGCCTTGAAACCAAACGTTACGTACCCAAACTGATTGCCGCAATTATCATTGCCCGGGAACCGGCCAAATACGGATTTACCGACATCAAATACCAGTCGCCCGTGGACTATGATCTGGTCACGGTGCCGCCGAGAACCGATCTGGCAGCGGTTGCCGCCGCAGCGGGCACAAAGGCAAAAACCATTCGCAGGCTCAACAATGAACTGAAGAAAAACCAGACCCCGCCCAACGTCAAGGCCTATAAAATTAAAGTTCCCAAGGGAAGCCGTGAACTGGTCGCCGCTAATCTCAATCGGCTGCAGCCGGTCATGACCACCGGGTACAAGACCCATACCGTGCGAAAAGGCGACACCCTTGGCCGTATCTGCCGGACCTACAACCTCAACAAAAAGACCCTGCTCAAGGCCAACAATCTCCACAGCGCACGGCTGACCAGAGGCCAGCGTTTACGGATTCCCTACCGTACAACCCGCTATGTCCTGCTCAAGGAGGGGGAAACCCTTTCCAACCGTTATGCCCGGGCCGGAAAAAACAATCCCCTTATCCTGCACAAGCTGAAAAGGGGAGAAACCCTGTCCAAAATCTCCAAGCAGTACAACGTGCCGGTTGAGATCATCATGCAGTGGAACGACATCACCAACGTTCGCAGAATCAGGGCAGGACAACATATTGCCCTCTATGTTGAGAGCAGTGAGTCGCAGCGCGTTATTCAAACGGCTTCCATAAGCAGCAGGAGCGGGAAAAATTCAACAACCCGGTACATCACCCTGCTCGACAGCAAGAAACGAAAGCCGTCCGGGGCAACGATCGAGACCCAGTTGACCTGGTACAGGGTACGTAACGGCGATTCCCTCTGGACCATTGCCCGTAAATTTCAGGTTTCAGCCCGGGACATCCGGCAGTGGAACAACCTGCGCTCAAACATGATTCATCCCGGCAAACGCCTGGTCGTAAAAAAAGTGTGACCGACCGACAACCACAGAAGAGATACCCTCCGGCCGCAGGTCCCATGAGACACTCCCCTCGCCTGCGCCGTATTGCAGGATGCGGCCTGTTTTTGTTTTTGTTTTTGTTTTTGTTTTCTTGCCTGTCGGCACCCTCCACCCGTGCCTCGACCATCTGCCGGGCGGAACCCGCCGAAATCACCATCACTCTCACCGGGTTCACCCGGCCGAAAACCTTTCTCAACCTGACGCCTGAAGTCACCGGCCGCTGCACCGAGGTTCGAGCCGATGTTGGTGAACCGATCCCGGCCGACACCGTGTTTGCCCGCATTGACCCCACCTTTGTCACCCTCAAACTACAGGCAAATGCGCTGGCCAGAGCCCGAACCCGCAAGAGCCTGCTCTTTGATAAAAAACAGGTGGCGCGCTACAGAAAACTGGTCACAACCAAGGCCTCCGCCCAAACCAGACTGGAAGAACTCGAACTCCAATATGAACAGACCCTCCTTTCGCTGCAGGAGCTGGAAACCGAACAGGAACGCCTGCAGGAAACCCTTGTCCGGCACACCCTGCATGCGCCTGCAGGCTGGCTGGTTATAGAACGACGGGTTGAACCCGGTGAATGGGTACAGACCGGACAAAACATTGCCGAAATCGGCGATTATCAAAATCTGGTGGTTCCCGTCGTTCTGCGCCCCGGCGAGCTGAAATACCTGCAGGATAGCGAAGAGTTCCCGCTTGTTCTGGCTGATAGCGGCATCCGGGGGACAGGGCGTATATTACGGATCGCGCCGAATTTTGACCCGGCAACCCGTAAGACAAAAGTCGACATTGCTCTAAGCCGAACCACCCTTGAACAGATGGCAGAAAAACGGGGCGGTCTGCGGGTGGAGATTCCGGTCCGGCTCAAGGACCCCATGCATGCCTTTCTTCTGCCTGCCGAGGCCGTAGAGGAACGGTACGAGGAAAACTGGCTGACCCGGGAAAACGGTCAAACCTTCCGGGTTATCGTCCTGGGCCCGGAGCGCTCCCCGGCCGCCGGCATGGGCAGGCGACTGCGGGTTGTCTCAAAAGAGATCAAAAAAGGCGACCGTTTCAGGTGCCGGGCCGGCAGTCCGGGTGAACGGAAACAGCGGGAAACCGCCTCCCCCTCCCCCGGCCCCTGACCCCTGCTTTTCTGATGCGTTCTTTTATCCGCTTCACCCTGCGGCAACGGGTTCTCCTCAACCTGCTCTTTGTCCTTATCATGCTCATCGGGGCCTGGGCCATGCTCCGTTCCCCGGTTGAACGCTACCCCAACATTCATTTCGGCAAAGTGCTGATCGATACCTATTACCCGGGCGCCTCGCCCCAGGATGTCGAGGCCCTGGTGACCCGCGAGATTGAGGATGCACTGGAAGACCTGGACAATGTAGAGTATATCCTTTCCAACTCCTATCGCCAGCGGTCGTCCATCCTGGTCAAATTTGTCGACGATACCGATTACCAAAGCGCGTATAATGAACTCCGCTTCCGGGTCCAGGGTATACTCCAGGATCTGCCGCCCACGGTTGATCCGCCGAAATTCAATGAGCTTGACGTCAACGACTGGTTTCCCGCCATTGCGGTCAACGTCCTGGGCGCCCGGTCAAACCGGGCCCTGGCCCTTATCGCCGAAGACCTGAAGACCAGACTCAGCCAGATTAAAGGCCTCAAGGAGGTCAAGCTGGTCGGTGAAGACGTACGCGAATTTCATGTTCTGCTTGACCCGGTCAAAATGCGGGCCCTGGGCATCACCTTTGAGCAGGCCGCCCGGGCCCTGCACCAATCCAACATCATTGTCCCGGCCGGTGAATTTACCACCGGCGGCGGTGAATTCATGCTGCGGGTGGATGAACGCTATCACAGTCGGCAGCAGGTCATGGACACCATTATCCGCACCGACGGCGACGGCACCTTTATCCGCATCAGTGATGTTGCCGCCGCTGCCTATCTTGATTACCGGGATCCCTTTGTCATCTCTTCGGTCAACGGCAGGGACTGCGTAACCCTGCAGCTGATCAAGACCAGGGAGGGCAATGCCATCCATATTGCCGCCGCAGCCAGAGCCGTTGTTGCCCAAAACCAGGCGCGCTACCGGGAGGAGGGGGTGCAGCTGGTTCTGACCCAGGACTCCACGGTCAAGATCAAGGATTCCATGCGAGTGCTCGGCTTCAACCTGCTGCTCGGAATTATCCTGGTCAGTCTTCTTATCTACGCGGTCATGGGCTTTCGCAATGCCGCCCTGACCACGGTCGGCATTCCCTTCGCCTTTCTGGTCACCATGGGCATCATGTACCTGACCGGCAACTCCATCAACGAACTTTCCCTGTTCTCCTTTGTGCTGGTCTCCGGGATCATTGTCGATGATGCGATTGTGGTAGTGGAAAACATCTACCGCCATATCCAGGCCGGGAAAAACATTCAGGACGCAGTGGTCGATGGCGCCGCCGAAGTCTTCCTGCCGGTTATATCCGCCAGCCTGACGACTATTGCCGCCTTTCTGCCCATGCTTATCATGTCGGGCTCCATCGGCGAATTCTTCGCCATCATTCCCAAGGCGGTCAGCTATGCCCTGGCTGCGTCCCTGATCGAATGCCTGTTTATTCTGCCCATCCACTATCTTGACTATGGGCCCAGAAAAAATCAGACCCTCAAGCGGGGCCGAGTATACACTATACGTTGCGACACCCTTGAGTTTCAGGTCGAAGACACCCCGTTTATGGCGGCCTGTCGCCGATTTTTCAACCGGCTGCTGCAACTGGTTCTTCGCTATAGATTCACAAGCCTGGCTATTCCGGCACTGTTCTTCTGCCTGGCCCTGTTTATCGCCTTTGTCTCGCTGTCAGGCAAGATGAACCTGATTCGGGTCACCTTTTTTCCGGACAATTATGCAATCTACTACGTGGAGGTCAGCGGCCCGGTCGGCACCCCAATAGAAACCACCCATGCCCTTATTAAAAAGATTGCCGCCGAGGTCATGGCCGACGGCCCGGGCATGGCAACATCTGCCCAGGGCATGGCCGGATTCTATCTCAACGAGGATTACATGGCGGTCTGGGGCAATCACCTCGGCCATGTGGTCGTTACCCTGCCCGCCCTCCGGGACCGTTCCTTTGAGGATTCGCCGAAAAACGATATTCTCGCCCACCTGGATACCATGCGAAAGAAACTGGCCCATTTTACCGACACCGGTTTCAGCCTCCGGATCCGGCCGGAAAAAGACGGCCCGCCCTCGGGTAAGGATGTCAACATCCGGGTGCTGGGCAAACAACTTGCTTTGGTCCAGCAGCTCAGTGGCAGGCTGATGGCGTTTCTTCGGCATGACCCTGAAACAGGGCCGGCCCTGATCGACCTCCAGGACAACCAGGGCCAGCCGGGCCGGGTGGTCCGCTTTCGGATCAACAGTGAACGGGCCGGGGAATACGGTCTGTCCACCGACCAGGTCGCCCTGCTGGCCGCCGGGGTCCTTAACGGCCGGGTAGTGGGCAAGTATCGGCTGCTTGATGAGGAACTGGACCTCAAGGTCAAGATAAATTCCACTGCGGACCAGGGGCTGGAGCAGCTCATGCAGACCCCGATCATCGACCATCCGGACGGGCCGGTCCTGCTTGGTGATCTGTGCACGCCGATTTTCAGCGCCGAGCCCGGCTTTCTCAACCGCTTCCAGGGCATGCGGGCAATCACCCTGACCGCCAATATCCGCGAGGGCAGCGCCGTCTCCTCGCAGCTGGTGGTTGACCGGGTAAAGAAATACTTCTCCACCATCCAGAAGCAATACCCCGGGGTTGCCCTTAACTTTGCCGGTGAATATGAATCGACCCAGCGTTCCTACACCTCCCTGACCTACGCTTTTCTCATCGCCCTGCTGCTCATCTACCTGATCCTGGCCACCCAGTTCAGTTCGTATCTGCAGCCCTTAATTATTATTTCAGCGGTGGTCTTTGCCCTGATCGGGGTTATCTTCGGCACATTTCTCTCACGAAGCCTCTTTACTATTAACTCGTTCATGGCTATTGTCGGGGTAACCGGGGTGGTGGTCAACGACTCGCTGGTCCTGATCGAGTTTATCAACAAATCCTTCCAGCAGGGACTCTCGCGACGGGAAGCCATTGTCCGGGGAACAAATATCAGACTGCGGCCGATCATCCTGACCACCCTGACCACGACTCTGGGCCTGCTGCCGATGGCCATCGGCATCCCTGAATATTCACTGGTCTGGGGGACAATGGCCATGACCTTTGTCACCGGCCTCTGCACGGCGACCTTTTTAACCATCGTCCTTGTCCCGGTGGAGTGGGATCTTCTCATGGCCGCAAAAGGGCGTAAAGAAAAAGATACGAATCCGGCCGGTTCCCGCCCGACACGAATTCTGCTTGAACGAACATCCTCCTTGAATGGAAAAAATGCATGAGTGAAACAATTGAAAAATTTCCGGCCCACCAGTATTCCGACGATGTGGCCGTTCTGCATCAGGACGACAAGATCATTCTTCTGGTGGGCACGGCCCATATTTCCAGACAGTCAGCTGATCTGGTCGAGCAGGTCATCAACGATGAGCAACCCGATACCGTCTGCATAGAACTGGATGAAAAACGGTTTGAAGCACTCTCCAAGCGGCAGCGCTGGGAGAATCTGGATCTTAAACAGATCATCCGGAAGAAGCAGCTTTCCACCCTGCTGGTCAACCTGATCCTCTCTTCCTACCAGAAAAAACTCGGCAATCAGCTCGGCGTAATGCCGGGGACCGAGCTGCTGCGGGCGGCACAGGTAGCTGAACAGAACAATATCGCGGTTGCACTCTGTGACCGTGAAGTCCGGGTCACCCTGCGCCGGGCCTGGCATGCGACCTCGCTCTTTAAAAAAGGATATCTGCTGGCAACACTTTTTGCCTCGCTCTTTGACAACACCGAGCTGGACGAAGAAAAACTTGCCGAACTCCGCAACAAGGACGTACTCTCCGAGTTGATGAACGAGATGGGCGAAGCCCTGCCTGCCACCAAGGAAGTACTCATCCATGAACGGGACATCTACATGGCTGAAAAAATCAAGGCCGCTCCCGGCAAACACATTGTTGCCGTGGTCGGGGCCGGTCACATGGAGGGAATCAAGCGGGTTATCAGCCGGGATAACCGCAGCAGGATCGCTGAAATCGACACCATTCCGCCGATCTCCAGGGCATGGAAAATTATCGGCTGGTCCATTCCCGCCGCCATTCTGCTTTCCATCGTCGCAATCGGTTTCCGCCAGGGGGCGGGAGAGGCCGGGGCAAACGCCCTGTACTGGGTCCTTGCCAATGGTATCCCCGCGGCCATCGGCGCAGTGTTCGCCTTTGCCCATCCAGCGACCATATTCTCCGCCTTTGCCGCGGCCCCGATAACCAGCCTGACCCCGATCATCGGCGCCGGCTATGTCTGTGCCTTTGTCCAGGTCATGACCCGGCCGCCCAGGGTAAAGGAGTTTGAAAGCGTGGGTAGTGATATCGGCCGCCTGCGTGGCTGGTGGCAGAACAAACTCCTGCGCATCTTTCTGGTCTTTATCCTTACCGGCCTTGGTTCCAGCATCGGCACCTGGGTCGGCGGCTACCGGATTTTTACCAACCTGTTTCAATCCTGACGGACTCGGAAAAAATAAAAATACCCTCTTCCCAGTACGGAATGACAAGATGATACGACCTGTCAGCCGTCGGTTTCGTGTCTTTTTACGTAACCGTTCACCAAGAATAATATAGTTCACTAATCCTGAGACATGCCGTAATCAGCAAGAGGACGTTGTGCCCTCGGATTCTCCTTTTATCTTTACAAAAAGTAACACGACATGGACAACCAAGAAGACGTACCACAAGAAGTAGTGCTCAGCGGAAAAGAAAAAAAATATCTGCGGGGTCTGGGCCATCACCTGGATGCAAAGACCCAGATCGGACGGGAAGGAATAACACCTGCCGTGCTCAAATCAACCGAGGCGGTCCTGAAAGTTCACGAGCTGGTCAAGGTGAAACTCGGGCAGAACTGCCCGGTGGGCAAAAAAGAGGCGGCCGAACAACTGGCCCGGCAAACCGGCTCCGCTCTTGTGCAGTTGATCGGAAAGACGGTGATCCTCTATCGTCCCAACAAAGATCTGCCCAAAGATAAAAGAATATCTCTCTGATCCCCGGTCCGGCCGTTCTTTTTTAGTAACTATTCAGGTAGGGGCAGAGAACTAGCCCAACCACCACCTGTAACTGTTTAGGAGTGCTCCTGAACAGTTACCTTTTTTTAAGCCCTTCTTTTGCGCAGGGCCATAACCGCCAGCAGGAGGATCACCACAAAAACACCGGCAAAATACACCCGGGGCGAGACCGCATTGGAGATCAGCCTGCTTCCCATAAAGGAATAGAGCAGGATACAGGGTAACAGGCCGATGCTGGTCGCCTTCATAAAATGTTTCCAGGGTACACCTGCACCGGCGGCGGCGGCGTTGATCAAGGTAAACGGGAAGATGGTGACAAGCTGAAGACTCATGACGATAATATAGCCATGCCGCTGAATCGTCTTTTTTATCCGGCTACCCTTGCGCCCGTTTCCCCAGGCATCCTCGATGGCAAGGGCCTTGACCAGCATATAGGCAATATTGGCGTTGATGATGCAGCCGATGTAGGAAAGAACAAACCCCTTTATTGGACCAAAAGCTGCAGATCCGGTCACGATAACCAGCGTAAGTGGTGAAAAAAGGGGAAGAACCGCAACCATAAGCAGGTAGGTCAACACCCCGGAAAGCCCCATGACATTCAAAGTGAGCTTCAGGTAGATCCAGTCCTTCAGGGGGTAAGGATCCAGCACCTGGAAAATCAGCAGGGATCCCATAAATATGGTCAACCCGAGGACAGCAAGACTTGCCCCCCTCTTGACCCGGGAGTTGCTCCGTGCAAGCCCGTGATACCACCTGACTGTCCGCTGAACAAGCCGTACGACCCGCCTTAAATAAATGTGTATTGCCATGCCCCCGCTATATAGTCCACCGGCAGATGAATGTTAAACAAAAAAAGTTATTCTCTCCTTGTAACTATTCAGGTAGCAGCAAAATGTATGCATAACCTGAGCCTGTAACTGTTCAGGAGTGCCCCATATTTGTGCAGGCAGGTTGACCAGGCTATACGCGGTCGGTATGCCGGGCGGCCTGACCGTGCAAAGATGGTGTACTCCTGAACAGTTACCTCTCCTTTAAATGTGCGGCAGGGCGGAGGCCGCCCCGGACTTTGATATCCCATGAGTCAGCATATTCTCAATACCGGACAGAAACACTGCTTTGATACTGCAGGCAAGGGTATTTCCTGTGTCGACAGCGGTCAGGATGCGGAATTTCAAACAGGCATGTCCTGGCCTCATCCCCGTTTTTCCCTGGACGGCAAAACCGTTCATGATAACCTGACCGGCCTCACATGGCCACGGGATGCCAATCCCGGAGAATTCCCCTGCACCTGGCCAGAGGCACTCCAGGCAATTAATACTCTCAACCGTGAGGTCTATTGCGGCCACCGGGACTGGCGGCTGCCCAATCGACGGGAGCTGCGCAGCCTCATGGACTACCAAACCAGAAAACCGGCCCTGCCCCAGGACCATCCCTTCACCAATATTTTTATCCACTGGTACTGGAGTTCCACCACCGCTGCCATCCATCCGGGATACGCCTGGTATGTTCACCTTGAAGGTGCACGGATGTTTTATGGAAAAAAGGATCAGGAAGCACTGTTCTGGCCGGTTCGCGGCACCGGAAACGGCCTGCTTGCTGCAACCGGCCAGAACCTGTGC
>DRKH01000407.1 GCA_011051825.1 Desulfobulbus sp. | reverse complement strand
GCCAGTCATCAAAGGTATCTTCAAGCCAGGCCAGCATTTGAATAAACATAACTCCAACCAGGGCACTGGCCAGACCGAGCAAAAGGTAGAACAGTAAGGCAAGCGGGGATTGCAGGGTGTAGGTGGGGACGGTAAAGGCGGGCCGACTGCCGAGAAAGGTCTGGCTGACAATGGCCGCAGAAACGGCAGCAATAACCACGTTGCCGAACATCAGTACCTGGAGTTCACTCATCAACACTTCGACGGCAAAGGCCACTCCGGCAATGGGCGCATTGAAGGTGGCGGCAATGCCGGCGGCCGCACCGCAGGACACGAGATTTCTTATCCGTACATCGGACAGGTGAAGAACCTGGCCGATAACCGAACCAAGAGCTGAACCGACTTGAACAATGGGGCCCTCGCGACCGGCGGAACCACCGGTTCCGATACAGAGTGCAGAGGCGACAATCTTTGCAAAAGCCACTCGGGGTCTGATCCGGCCACCGCGCTGGACAAGCGCCTGCATGACCTCCGGCACTCCGTGTCCCTTTGCCTCACGGGCAAACCAGGCAATAAGCGGACCGACCAGCAGCGCACCTGCAACAGGGACAAAGACATAACTCCAGATCCCGAGATGGGGAAAGAGAACCTCAATCGTGGTGTAGGACCGGTTCTGAATAATGGCGATAAGACGGATAAAAAAGACAGCGGCAAAACCGGTGCCGCCGCCGATAATTACGGCCAGAATAAGCAACAACAACCCTTCGGGCGGTGAAACCTTGTCCAGCAATGCTCCCAAACGGTTACGTTTCATTATTCTGCTACCTGCTTATTACTGTTGGTTGTAAAGTACCTATTCAGATGGATGCACGATTTATGCAATACCACAAATGAATGGCCTCTCCGGCCATCCCGACACGGCAGTGACGGAGGTCAACTCCTGTAATCCGCATTAATCGTGATATATTCCTTGGAGAAATCACAGGTCAGAACTTCTGCCGATTCCGCGCCCTCGTTGAGATCTATGGTCAGAGTGAAGGCATCTCTGCGCATGACGCGGGCGGCTTCCCGTTCCGCCTCGGCTCCGGCCCCCATTCCCTGTTCAGCCATCACAACGTCATCAAAGGCTATGGAGACCCGGTCCGGTCGAAAGAAACAGTCGGACCGGCCGAGGGCTGCCATAATCCTGCCCCAGTTGGGATCTTCACCAAAAAAAGCGGTTTTAACCAGCGGCGAATTTGCAATGGTCCTGGCCGCGTTCAAAGCGCCCCCTTTCTCTCCGGCCCCGGTCACCCGTATGGTAACGGCCTTGGTTGCGCCCTCACCGTCAACAACGATCATGGTGGCCAGTTCCTGAAAAACCGAATGCATCGCCTGGGCAAAGAGTTCCGTCCTTTCAGGATGGTCCTCGTCCAAACATTCATTTCCGGCAGCCCCGTTTGCCATGACCAGTACCGTATCATTGGTCGAAGTGTCGCCGTCGACGGTGATACGATTAAAGGTATTTTCCACACTGTCGGCAACAATTCCCTGCAGTACCGGAAAAACAATCTGCACGTCCGTCACTGCAAAGCAGAGCATGGTGGCCATATTGGGCATAATCATCCCCGAGCCTTTGGCCATTGCGAGAATCGAGACCAGGGTTCCATCGATATCCACTGTTTTCCGCACGATCTTAGGGACGGTATCGGTGGTCATAATGGCACGGGCTACCGCATCAAACCCGTCCTCGGAAAGCGAGTCAACCAGGGCGGGGATCTGTTGGGCAAACGGGGCCGCATCAAGCTGCTCACCGATAACTCCGGTGGAGGCCACCTGAACCAGTTCTTCATCAATCTCCAGCTGCCGGGCCGCCATCGTGCTGACTCTGCGGGCAAGGGCCATCCCCGGTTCCCCGTTGCAGGCATTGGCATTGCCGCTGTTGACCAGAATCGCCTGCGCCTTGCCCCGGCGCAGACGTTCAATACCCAGCAGGACCGGCGCGGCTTTCACCCTGTTGGTCGTAAACACCCCTGCGGCAACTGCAGGACGATCCGAATAAATCAATCCCAGATCAAGTCTATCCTGATACCGTATTCCGGCCTGAACTGCAGCGGCGGAAAAACCCTTCACCTTCATGGATACCCCGTTTTTTTGTTTAATCAATATTCTTTTGTCAGTAAAGTACCATTGTCGCAAAACAAAAACAGCGTAAAAAGAGAAAAGATTCTCCTTTTTTACTCAATATTTTTCATTTTCCCATTCAACGGATGATCCAATGGACAAGATGTACTGGAGTTTAACCTCCATACTGTTTCTTACAGATCTGACAATACGCATCGGCCTGTCGCTGCGAGTGATTATGCGGAAAAAAGCCGCCCCGGTAACACTTGCCTGGCTGGTGGTTATCCTGCTGCTGCCATTTTTCGGTGCAATAATCTACCTGCTTTTCGGAGAAAACCGGCTGGGCGAAAAACGGGCACGGCGAGCCGCAGCAGATGTCCCCCTGATTCTACGCTGGGCGGAAGGACTGCGACAGCGCTCCTTTACCGACTGGGACAGTCTCAATCCCGAATGTGAGCCCATCCATCGCCAGATAGACGCCGCGATCAGGATCCCGACCATGCCGGGCAACAGCCTGACACTCTTAGAAAAGAGCGATGATTTCTTCCAGCGCCTGATCGATGATATTGACCAGGCGCAGACGACCTGTTTCCTTGAATTTTATATCTGGAGTACCGGCGGATGGGCCGACCTGGTCTGTCAGGCGCTCATCCGCGCCTGCAGCCGAGGAGTGCACTGCAGGCTTCTGCTTGACTCTCTGGGCAGCAAGCTTTTTCTCCAGAGCAGTCAGTGTCGTGACTTGAAAACCCATGGAGTGCAAGTCATTGAATGTCTGCCGGCCGGTCTGTTTAGAGCGCTCTTTGTCCGGGTCGACCTACGCAACCATCGTAAAATCATCTCCATCGACGGTCATGTCGGCTATACCGGCAGTCAGAATCTGGTCGACCCCAGATTTTTCAAACAGGACCAGAATGTGGGGGAATGGATCGACATCATGGTACGCATCGAAGGGCCGGTTGTGGAAATAATGACCGCCTCCTTTCTCTATGACTGGGCAATGGAAAGTGGAGAGAAACTCGATGATCTCAATGCAAGAGGTGAGACCTGTCCGGTTGCCCCGACAGGTGAAATCCCGGTACAGCTGGTTCCTTCCGGTCCCGGATATGCAGAGGATGCGATCCACAATCTGCTGCTGACCACCATTTATGCCGCCCGCCGGGAACTGATATTAACCACCCCCTATTTTGTCCCCGACAATGCCATTCTGGCGGCTCTGAAATCAGCGGCCCAGAGAGGCGTCAACGTAACCATTATTGTCCCTGAAAAAAATGATTCCAAACTGGTCCATTATGCCAGCCGGGCCAGATATGGTGAACTTGTCGCAGCAGGTGTCCGGGTCATGGCCTTTTCCGGGGGCCTGCTCCATGCAAAAACTATTTCCGTGGACAATGACTTCTGTCTGATCGGTTCGGTTAACCTGGATATGCGCAGTTTCTGGCTGAACTTTGAGATGACCCTGTTTATTTACAGTAAAGACTTTACCAACATCCTGCACGATATCCAGCAGAAGTATCTTCGTTCCTCACTGCCCCTTGATGAAGAGGCCTTTAAAAAACGCTCGTTCCGTGAACGATTCCTTGAAAACACCGCCCTGCTGGTCGGACCTCTCCTGTAGAGAACAGCAAAAAGACACCCGTAGGGCCGGACCATACTTTCCGGTCACGGCCACAACAGACAGCATAGATTGTAAACGATAAACATGAAAGTTAAAGTGAGGCTACAGTGGGGCATCAGGCCGATACCAGAAAAATGAAACTCCTCCTGGTCAGTGATATACACGGTAATTTTCCGGCCCTGAAAGCAGTTGCCGCAAAATTGAATGCCGCTTCCTGTGACGGCATCATCAACACCGGCGACTCAACAGTGTATGC
>DRKH01000406.1 GCA_011051825.1 Desulfobulbus sp. | reverse complement strand
GTATGCCCCCGAGGTCAGTCAGACCGTTGTCCTCCGTTTTGACCGGATCATGGAGGCCGTGCAAAACGGCGAAGTGGACGGCGGAGTGATTATCCATGAAGGACGTTTTACCTACCAGGAAAAAGGATTGCACTGCGTCCGGGATCTGGGCAACTGGTGGGAAGAGGAAACCGGGTACCCCATCCCTCTGGGCTGTATTGCCGCCCGCGCTTCCCTGGACAGGTCTCTGCTGCAGGAGATCGATCAGGGAATTCGGGCGAGTCTGGGCTGGATACGGCAGCATCCGGAACAGGGCATGGACTATATCCGCGCCCATGCCCAGGAGCTTGACCGCCGGGTGATCGGCAGCCATATTGATCTGTATGTCAACGATTTTTCCGAAGAACTCGGCGATGAAGGGATACAGGCCGTGCAGGAACTTCTCCGTCGTGGCCGGGAAAGTGGTATTTTTTCCATGGAAGGGCAGCTGCAATGGATCCGCTGATGACGGCCGGGCAGGATCTGGAGTATTTGCCGGTTATCGGCCTTTGCGGCAGCAGCGGGGCCGGGAAAACCACCCTGATTGAGGCCCTGATTCCGAAATTTTCGGCTCGGGGCATTCGGGTCGCGGTGGTAAAGCACGGAGCACATCGGGTGCGGGTTGATGCTCCGGGTAAGGACAGCGACCGTTTTTTTCAGGCCGGGGCTGATGTGGCCCTTTTTGGTGAAGAACATTTTTTTCGTTGCCATGAGACCACCGGATTTTTTTCGTTTCTGCGCAGTCTCTGTCTGGACTATGACCTGGTTCTGGTGGAAGGCCATGCCACCACGGAGGTCGCCAAAATATGGTTGCTGGGCCGTGGACATTCCGCTCCCCCTGAAAATGCCGGCAGGATTCTGCATGTGATTTCTCCGGAAGAACGACGGGTTGAGCCTGTTTTTGACTGGATAGCACAGTGGCTTGATGCGCAGTGCAGGCGCGTTCCGCTGTACGGCTGCCTGCTGATCGGCGGAAAGAGCAGCCGTATGGGGCAGCCCAAACATCTGATCAAAGAAGACGGCGTAACCTGGCTTGAGCGGGCGGTTGTCAAGCTGGAATCCCAGGTGCGGCAGGTGGTGCTCTCCGGCAGCGGCGAGATTCCGGCCGTTCTTTCCCATCTGCCCCGTCTGGCCGACGCCCCCGGGCTGGCCGGACCCATGGCCGGGCTCCTTGCCGCCCTGCGCTGGCAGCCCATGGTCTCCTGGCTGGTGGCTGCCTGCGATCAACCCGATATTGATCCCCGGACCCTTGCCTGGTTGAAAGCACAGCGGGCCCCCGGAGTTCGTGCGGTGCTGCCGGACCTGAAGGGCGACGGATATCTTGAACCGTTACTGGCCTGGTATGATTTTCGCTGCCTCCATCCGGTGGAGGATCTGGCCTGCCGGGGAGCCTTGCGAATCAGCGGCCTGGCCGGACAAACCGGGGTGATCACCCCGCAGCCGCCGTTGTCTCTGCATGGATCCTGGCGCAATGTCAATACCCCGGAGGAGCTCGAACGGGAAACCTCTTTTTCCGCGAACAAGGCATGAAGACTTCCGGAACCGACCAGCAGCAGATTCACTATATCGACGATTTTGATCCGCATTTCAGCTTCTTCTACGAGTTGATGTCTGTCAAGGTGCAGGAGATCCTGTTGGTCTCAAGCCCCTATGACGCCTATATCATGGAGGAGGACAACTCCATGGCATCAAGGATCATCAACGAGTACTACGGTCTTAATCTCAGTCGCCCGCCCCGGATTACTAGGGTTTCCACCGCCGAGCAGGCCCTGAACATCCTATCCGAGACTTTTTTTGATCTGGTCATCACCATGCCCCATCTCGGCGGCATGGACGGCTGCCGTTTCGGTGGTGAGGTCAAGAAGAAATATCCCGACCTGCCTGTTATACTGTTGACCCATTCGATTCGGGACGCAGTGACCCTGATCGATAATCACTCGTGTCCCTGGATAGACAACACCTATGTCTGGTGTTGTGATTCCGATATTCTTCTTGCCATCGTCAAGAATGTTGAAGACCGCCTGAACGTGGATGCCGATACCAAAAAGGCCATGGTCCGAGTCATTCTCCTGGTTGAGGATTCCGCTTTCTATCGATCCCGTCTGCTGCCCATGCTCTATGCAGAGGTCGTCCGCCAGACCCAGTCCGTTCTGGACGAGGGCCTCAACGAAAAGCACCGGCTTCTGAAGATGCGGGCCCGGCCTAAAATTCTCACCGCTTCCACCTATGAGGAGGCCCGGGATCTTTTTCGCCGCTATCGACAGTATATCTTTTGTGTAATGTCCGATGTCAGGTTTCCAAAGAATGGAAAAATCCGTGATGACGCCGGGTTGCTGCTTTTGCGGAAATTCCGTCGGAAACGTCCCGACCTGCCGCTTCTGCTGCTCAGCACTGAACGAAAAAACAAGCTGCCGGCGGAAGCGATTCCTGCGGTGTTTGTTGATAAAACGGATGAAGATATCCGGGAAAAAATTCATGATTTTTTTCTGCGTTATCTCGGGTTCGGGGATTTTGTCTTTCGGCTGCCCGATGGCACTGAAGTCGGCCGGGCCGGCAACCTGCATGCCTTTGAAGAACAGTTGAAGATCGTGCCGGAGGAATCAATTCTCTATCATGCCAGCCATAATCATTTTTCCAACTGGATCATGGCCCGGGCGGAAATAGCCCTTGCCGCCCGCCTCCACAAACGCTTTTACAAACAGGTGAAGAGCGGTGAACTTCTCCGCGAGGATTTGCTGTTTAAGATTCATGCCCTGCGCAGACTGCGGCAGCAGGGGGTGATTGCTCAGTTTGATCGTGAGGGTTTTGATCCGGAGATTATGGATATGGTCAAGATCGGCAAGGGATCCATGGGGGGCAAGGCCAGGGGAATAGCCTTTATAGCTACCCGCATATACCATTCCATCCGCCAGAATTCCGTGTTGTCGGAGCATACCGTCAAGGTCCCGAAAACCTGTATCATCGGGGCCGATGGGTTTGATGCCTTTATCGCCGCCAACAACCTGCACCCGCGGGAAGGGGAGAGCGACGAGGCTATTGCCGATCGTTTTCTCCGCTGTTCGCTGCCCTCCTGGCTTGAAGGTGATCTGCGGGCGTTTCTAGGGAAAATACAGGGACCGCTTTCGATTCGTTCCTCGAGCCTGCTCGAAGATGCCCAGTTTCGTCCCTACGCAGGCCTGTACAGTACCTTCATGCTGGTCAACGGAGCACAGGATTTTGAGGTTCGCTATCAGCAGCTGCAGCAGGCGGTTCAGCTGGTCTATGCCTCGACCTGGTTTGCAGGGCCCAGGGCCTTTTCCCATGCCATTGGCCAGGGCCGGGATGATTCCATGGCCGTTATCATTCAGCAGCTGGTCGGCAATCGGTACGGCGACTTCTTTTATCCAGCCGTTTCCGGGGTCGCCCAGTCCTATAATTATTACCCGGTTGCGCCCATGCGTTCCGAAGATGGAATAGCGCATATTGCCCTGGGGTTCGGCAAGACCGTCGTTGAGGGAGAACAGAGCCTGCGTTTTTCCCCGGCATTTCCACGGAACCTGCCCCAGTTTTCCACGGTTGATGATATCCTGACAAATGCCCAGCGCTGGATGTACAGCCTGGACTGCTCTCGCCCTGAACTCTTTGTACGGGAGCAGGGAAATCTGGTCCGGAGGGCCATTGACGAGGCTGCCCACGACTATCCGGTTCGACTGCTCTCTTCGACCTACTCCCCGGAGGAACATCGTATACGTGACGGTGACCTGCCCGGGATCAAGATGCCCACTTTTGCCGGCATCTTAAAATACGACAGTTATCCTCTGGCGGCGCTGTTGCAGGAGTTACTGGCCATCGGTAAGGCAGGCATGGGGTGTGAGGTGGAAATTGAATTTGCCGTTGACCTGCGCCGGGATCCCTCGCGCAATGTTTTCTATTTTCTCCAGATCCGGCCCATTGTTACCGGCAGTGAGAATCTCCAGGTGGAGATCAGCGACAGGGACCGGGCAGCCGGTGTCCTTCGTTCCAGGCGGGCGCTGGGACACGGGCGTTTTGAGACCATGGGCGATGTTGTCTTTGTCAGGCCCGAGAAGTTCGACAGCGCATTGACCCGGAAGATTGCCGCAGAGATAGGCCGCATGAACAGGCGGTTGCATAAACTGGACCGGCCATATATGTTGATCGGGCCCGGCCGTTGGGGAACGGCTGATCCCTGGCTCGGTATTCCGGTTCAGTGGGGTGATATCTCCGGTGTCGGAGCCATTGTCGAACTCCAGAATCGCAGTCTTCAGGCCGAGCCGTCCCAGGGCTCGCATTTTTTTCAGAATATTACCTCGCTGGGGATTCCATACCTGATGGTTGATGACGAATCGCCTGCATCAGATCAAGACCCGGAGCAGGAATATATTGACTGGAAATTTTTTCAAGGACTGGAAATCGTCTATCAGGGCGATTATGCAGTTCATGCACGGCTGCCTGACGCCTTGACTTTGAAGGTGGACGGACATACCTCCGAGGCAGTGTTTTTTATACTAGACAGGTGAATCAATGGAACAGATTTTTTCCAGCATAGTTCAGCGTGATCCCGAACAGAAAGAATTTCATCAGGCTGTTCATGAGGTAATGGAAACCGTGCGCCCGGTTCTGGAG
>DRKH01000405.1 GCA_011051825.1 Desulfobulbus sp. | reverse complement strand
GGCTGATGCAATCCGCAGAAAAAAGCATCCTGAACCGGTGGTCACCTATGTAATTGATCGCAATATCAATTATACCGATATCTGTATCTCGGCCTGTAAGTTCTGCGCTTTTTTCAAGGCGCCGGAAGATGCCGGCGGGATGCTGCTTACCAATGAGGAGTTGCAACAAAAAATTCTGGAGACCCAGGAGCTCGGCGGTACCCAGATCCTGCTCCAGGGTGGACTCCATCCGGATAAACCGCTTGAGTTTTATGAGGATATGCTGCGCTTCATGAAAACCACCGGTATCCATGTCCATGGCTTCTCACCTCCTGAAATCTGTCATTTTGCCGAACTCTCGGGACTCTCCACCCCTGTTGTTCTTGAACGACTGATGGCGGCCGGCCTTGACTCCATGCCCGGCGGCGGAGCGGAGATCCTCTGCGACCGTGTCCGTGAATCGTTGGCCCCGCGCAAGTGTTCGGCCGACCGTTGGATAGAGGTGATGGGAGAGGCCCATGCTCTGGGCATGCGCACCACTGCCACCATGATGTTCGGCCATGTCGAGACCATTGAAGAGCGACTGGAGCATCTCCAGCGCCTGCGTGACCTCCAGGATCGGACCGGCGGTTTTACCGCCTTTATTCCCTGGCCCTTTCAGCCCGACAACACGGCACTGGCCGCCGCCGTAGAGATAGAAAAGACCTCCGGCTTTTCCTACCTGCGCATGCTGGCCTTAAGCAGGATTTTCCTGGATAACTTTGATAATATCCAGGCCTCCTGGGTGACCCAGGGACCAAAGATCGCTCAGGTTTCGCTTTTTTTCGGGGCCAACGATTTCGGATCAACCATGATTGAGGAAAATGTGGTTGCCGCTGCCGGAGTCCATTTTCGTCTGACCGAAGAAGAAATCCAGCACCTGGTCCGCGATGCCGGTTTTGAGCCCCGGCAGCGATTGATGGACTACACCCCGGCCTGAAATCTTCAGCGTTACTCCGCCCGTTTCCGTGCAATCACCAACTAGCATACACCGTGCCCCCTGGCTGCTGTCCATGGCCGGTCCCATCGTTGCCGATGGCGCAGTCGTCCTCCACAACGGGACCATTGCCGCGGTCGGCAGGTTTGGTGAACTCGTTGGCGCGTACCCCGGGGCACACCTCGTTGATCATCCCGGCTGCGTGCTGATGCCGGGGCTGATAAATGCTCATATTCATCTGGAACTCTCCAATCTTGCCCATCTGGGGCAGGGTGACCCGGCGGAGAGTTTTACCGGCTGGATAGCTGAAATGCTTGGAGAACGTGAGGCCCTTGGCTTTACCGGCACCCATGTTGAAGAAGCTGCCCGCACCGTTCTCCAGGCCCAGTATGACAGTGGTGTCCTTGCCCTTGCCGATATCGGCAATACCGGAGTGGCCGCACAACTGGTCAATGCCTTCCCGGGCCTGCTCTTTCCCTTTCTTGAATATCTCGGTTTGACCAGAGGCTCCCTGGTTCCGGCCCTGAAAAAACTTGAGAAAGCAGACGATACCATTGCCTGTACCGCCCATGCCCCCTATTCCACCCATCCCGAGCTTATCCGGGCCTTGAAAAAAAGGGCTGATCGGCTGGATTGTCTTTTCCCCATCCATGTGGCGGAACCTGCCTCGGAAAACAGTATGCTCACCAGCGGCAGGGGAGAGATGGCGGATTTTCTCAGGGAGCGCGGGTTTTATGAAGATGTGTTTACCTGGGCAGGAATTGACATTGCGGGATCCGTACAGTATTTACATAGCCTTGGTGTGTTAAACAGCCGTACCCTGTGTGTCCATGCCATCCATGTCAGTGAGGATGAGATCAGCCTGTTGAGCCAGAGCAAGGCCAACGTCTGTCTCTGCCCGGGAAGTAACCGGTTTCTACAGGTCGGCAGGGCCCCGGTTGCAGCCTACCTGCGACAGGGTGTGCTTCCGGCCCTTGGTACCGATTCCGCAGCCAGCAACCCGGAACTCTCCATCTGGCGGGAAATGCAACTGCTTGCTGAAGATCATCCCGAGGTCGACCCCTGTGACATTCTACGGATGGCGACTGCAGGTGGTGCCGCTGCACTTGGCATAGAACAGGAATATGGAACCCTGGGCCCGGGTCGGCCCGGACGGTTTCTTGCGGTAGCGATGCCGGAAGATATACACAAAGAACAAGAGCTCTGTGCCGCCCTGGTGGATGGGGGCAGCAGTATGCATGTACAATGGGTCAGCAGCTGAGAAGAGAACTATGACGCGTATCGGAATGGTCAACTACATAAATACTGCGCCTATTTATGAAATGTGGAAGGAACAGGTGCATGAGCCGGACTGGCAGGTGATTGAGGCGCCTCCGGCCAGCTTGAACCGGATGCTGGCCGCCGATGAGCTTGATCTTGGTTTTGTCTCCTCCTACGAATATGCAGCCCGGCCCGACCGTTACCGGATTCTGGCTGATCTCTCCATCTCCGCCACCGGTCCGGTTGGTTCGGTTTTTTTGTTTTCAAGTGTTGCGCCGGAACAGCTTGATGGCCGGCCGGTGTTGATGACCGGTCAGTCCGACACCTCGGTTTGTCTGGTTAAAATTATCCTGGAAGAGTTTTTTTCAGTGCAGCCGATGTATTACCGGGGCGAGGTCTTTGGCGAGCGACAGACCGGGAAAGAACCGGCAGCAATTCTGGCCATCGGTGATGAGGCCCTGCGGCTTCGGTATGAACATCGTTTCCCGGTGCAGCTGGACCTGGCGGAAGTCTGGCATACGCAGACCGCGCTGCCGTTTGTCTTTGCCCTCTTTGCCGTGCGTGAGGAATATCTGCACCGGGAGGCTGATGAGGTCAGGCGGATTCACCGGACCCTGCTTGACTGCCGGACCAGTGGTCTGGCCCGGCTGCCTGAGATCTGCGACCGGGTTGCCCGGCGGATTCCCATGGACTGCGGAGCCTGTTCCTCTTACCTGCATGCTATGGAATATGACCTGCAGCCCGTTAAGCAACAGGCTCTGGAGCGTTTTTTTACCCTGCTCATTGACCGGGGTGAGGCTGATGCACGGGCATTACCGCTGAAAATTTTTGTCTGATAGAGTAGTTCGAGAACGGGGAGACTGCTGATGAATTGGTCTCTACCCCCTCCTAAACCCTAACCCCTAAACCCTGAAAATAATGGTTGAGCAATCTTCATTTCCCAAACCGGATGATAAGAAAAAATTTGTCCGTGATAAGTTTTCCGCCATAAGCGGTCGTTATGATCTGCTCAACTCGATTCTGTCCATGCAGATTGACCGCTACTGGCGCTGGAAAACCACCCGCCTGCTGGCTGAATTTCCCGCCGGTCCGGTGCTGGATCTCTGTGCCGGTACCCTGCCGCTTTCACTGGAGTTGACCCGGCAGGCGAAGAATCGTCAGGTGCTTTCAATTGATTTTTGTGAAGATATGCTCAGGGCCGGGAAAAAAGTCCTGCCCGCAGATGATCGCAGGGAACGTATTTTTCCGGTCTGTGGCGACGGCGAAGAGATTCCGGCTCCGTCTGATACCTTTCACGGCTGTACCGTTGCCTTTGGTGTCCGCAACCTTGCCCGAACCCAGCAGGGCCTGGATGAAATGCACCGGGTCCTGCGGGCAAGTGGTAAGTTGTTGATCCTTGAATTTTCCCGGCCCACCAACTTTATTATTAAACCGATCTACAACTTTTATCTCAACAGGGTGTTGCCCTTTGTAGCGGGCCAGGTCTCCGGGGACAAGGAGGCCTATCAATACCTGGCCTCATCCATTGCCGCCTTTTATGAACCCGAAGAACTGCTCTCCATGATGCGGCAGGCCGGCTTTTCCCATGTGGAGCGAAAACCGCTCAGTTTCGGGATAGTTTCCATCTATGTGGGAATAAAATAAGGCGTGAAAAAAAGGATGGAAAAAAATACAAAAATACTACTGGCGGTAACCGGGGCAACCGGCATGCTGTATGTACCTGAGCTGTTGAGTCTGCTTGCAGAGCAGTCTGTTGAGGTACACGGGATTGTTTCAGGCAGCGGCCAAAAGGTGCTGCAGCTTGAACTGGGGCTGGAAGAGAACAAATACAAAAAACTTGCCGGTGTCCGCCGCTGGTTTGATATCGATGATTTTACCGCGCCCCCGGCTTCGGGTTCCAGCCGCTATGCAGCCATGGTGATCCTCCCCTGCACCGCGGGTACACTGGGCGCCATTGCCGGGGGCTACAGCGGCAACCTTATCCACCGGGCCGCAGATGTTACGTTGAAAGAGCGACGGCCGCTGGTGCTTGCGGTCAGGGAGACACCACTCAACCGGACCCATCTGCGCAATATGCTCGCCGTTCAGGAGGCCGGTGCAATCATCTGTCCGCCCATGCCCGCCTTTTACCTGCGCCCGAAAACACTGCAGGACATGGCCCGTCAGTTTGCCGCCCGCATCTGTGATCAGGTAGGTCTGGATGTTGATGTTCCCCGATGGAAAGGAATGTAGTTATGTGGAAAAAAATACAGATCATGCTTGAAATGATCAAGTTCAAGCATACCGTGTTTGCCATGCCCTTTGCCCTGATGGGTGCCTTTCTTGCCGGGCGTGGAGTACCCTCGTTGCGGGTATTTTTCTTTGTGGTCCTGGCCATGGTCGGGGCCCGCACCTGTGCCATGGGCTTCAACCGTATTGCCGACCGCAGGTTTGATGCCGCCAACCCGAGAACCGCCGGGCGGGCCATACCCGCCGGTGAAGTCAGCCTGACCGAGTCCTGGGCCATGGTCATTCTCAGCGGCGCACTTTTTTTTATTGCCTGTTTTATGCTCAACCCGCTGGCCCTGATGATCGCGCC
>DRKH01000404.1 GCA_011051825.1 Desulfobulbus sp. | reverse complement strand
GTAACTGTTTAGGAGTGCTCCATATCTGTGCAGTCAGGCCTGTGAACTATAGTGATTCCTATGTGAATCAGGCCTGACCGTGCAGAGAGGTAGATAAGCGCAGACTTCGAGCGCAGACTCCGTGGGGTGCTCCTGAACAGTTACGAATCTGGTAGCATTTTTTGGTGGGCGATGCCCACCCTACCTTGTGGAAAATCTCACAAGAATCGGCATATCCTTTTCTCGAAGTCTTCACTATCTGTTTTTTAAGATAGAAGCTGAAGAATAATCCACCAACCGGTGAAAAAAGGAAAAAGAGTGGAAAAAGCACGTATCCTTGTTGTGGAAGACGATGCAGATATTCAGCAACTCGTCAGCTACAACCTTATAAAATCAGGAATGAATGTCAGCTGCGCCGATTCCGGTGAAGAGGCCCTCCAGCTTTTGAATCAGGAACAGATAGATCTGGTTATCCTGGATCTGATGCTGCCTGATAGAGACGGGATGGAAGTCTGCACCATTATCCGGGAGAAGCCGGACAACGCCGTGCTGCCGATTATCATGCTGACCGCCAAGAGTGAAGAGGATGATATTATCACCGGCCTGGCCTGTGGAGCCGATGATTACGTCACCAAACCGTTCAGCCCGCGAGTCCTCATTGCCAGGGTGCAGGCCCTGCTGCGGAGGAAGCAGAAAAGACGGCCGCCGGATCAGCATGGAGAAAGCGAAACCATAACCCTCCACTCCATGGTTATTCACCGCGGCCGCCATGAAGTTCTGCTTGAGGGCAGACAGATCCACCTGACCGCCACCGAGTTTACCATTCTTGAACAACTGGCCGAACGACCGGGCTGGGTTTTTACCCGTCAGCAGATCATTGATCGAATCCGGGGCTATGACTATCTGATCACCCCTCGGGCGGTGGATGTACAGATATTCGGCCTGCGCAAAAAACTGGGTTCGACCGGTGCCTGTATTGAAACTGTCCGCGGTATCGGCTACCGACTCAAGGAATAAACAGCACACATACCATGCAAAACATACGGCTCTTCCGGCAGATTTTTATTGCCGCCCTCCTGATTATCATTCCCTCGATTTTCGCCACAACCTGGTATGGAACCAGGATGATCCAGTCGTTTTACTACCAGGAGATGCAGCGCGATATTGGTGATCGGGCCCTGCTCCTCCGGCCGCATATTCTCGATCTGCAGAGAGGTCCCGGCCGGCAGCTGCAGGAATTCTGCCGTCAAACCGGACGACTGGCAACCACCCGCATCACGGTTATTGACGGTGACGGCACGGTACTGGCCGATTCCAATGAAAATCCCGCCCATATGGACAACCACGGGACCCGCCCGGAGGTTCGGACGGCCATGACCGGAAAAATCGGTTCGTCCCTGCGTTTCAGCAAAACACTCAAGCAAAACATGTTGTATGTGGCAATTCCACTCCACAACGACAGGCCACAGGCCGGCATCCTCCGGCTTTCAGTCCCCGTGACCACGCTGGATACCGTTCTCTCCGCCATTCACAGAAAAATTCTCCAGGGTGCCCTGTTCATTGCCCTTGTCGCCGCCGGACTGTCCTATTTTCTGGCCCGCAGAATCAGCAGACCGCTTGAAGAGATGCGGCGGGGCGCAGAACGGCTGGCCGGCGGCAAAACAAATCAACCTCTTGTCATGCACGAAACCAACGTCTCCAAAGAGATGGCTGAGCTGGCCCGCTCATTAAATCATATGGCCGAACAGATCAACAAACGGATTAACATTATCGTACAGCAACGCAACGAACTGGAGGCGGTTTTCACCAGCATGACCGACGGGGTTCTGGCTATCGGGGCGGATCACCAGATTATTCGGATAAACAAGGCCGCAGCCGAACTTTTCTCCCTCGACAGTCAGGATGTACGGAATAAACCGTTTGAAGGAGTGCTCCGCAACAGGCTTCTGCAAGAGTTCATCAGTCAGGCTCTGGCCAGTGAGATTATTGCCCGACAGGATCTCATCCTGATGGAAACCGGCCGGCAGATAACTCTGCGTACCCATGCCGTCCCCCTGTATGACGGGGCCGGCAAGAGAATGGGAAGCCTGGTGATCATGAATAACCTGACCCGAATCAACCAGCTCGAGAATATGCGCCAGGATTTCGTGGCCAATGTATCCCATGAGCTGAAAACTCCGATAACCGCTATTCGCGGCTATGTCGAGACCCTGCTCGACGGGGCGGTCAATGACCCCGGAGAGGCAGAGAATTTTCTGCAGATTATTGACCGGCAGGGCAAGAGACTTGATGCCATTGTCGAGGACCTGCTGACCCTGGCCCGCATTGAGGACAGGGCACAGAAGAACAGCATTTCACTGCAGCGGGAACATCTCTTCCCGATTATTGAAACAGCGGTACAGACCTGCATGGTGCAGGCCCGGCAGAAGGATATAGCCGTCAATGTGGAGTGCAATCCGACCCTTGAAGCAATGGTTAACAGCCCCATGCTCGAGCAGGCCGTTATTAATCTGCTGACCAATGCCATTACCTACAGCCCGGAAAAAAAGACCGTCGACCTTCGGGTACAGCAGCAGTCCACAACCGACGGACGAAAGGTCATTCGCATCAGCATCCGCGACCAGGGCCCCGGTATCCCGGCTGAGCATCAGGAACGGATTTTTGAACGGTTTTACCGCTGCGACCGGGCCAGAAGCAGAAAACACGGCGGCACGGGCCTGGGGCTGTCCATCGTCAAACACATTGCCGGATCCCACAACGGCACAGTCATGGTCCGGAGCAGGCTCGGCAAAGGATCGACCTTTATCCTTACCCTGCCCGTCGATGGACGCACTACAGTCGCTTCCGGCTGATCGCCCCGTTACGAGCTGAGCTGCCGGAGTTTTTCCCACCCACCCATACGAGTAACCACTCGATATCATACCTAAACACAGAAACAAGCAAAAGATACCTCTTATTATTATCAAAAAAACCTTTGACTTTTCCTGGTATTTATCGACAGTATAGACAGCATGCATACTGTCTTCCCCAGGCCGGCAGTACCCGAATACCGTGTTGCTCCCGACGGGATGGACCGCTCCGCTCGCAAGCTCGCGTTCAACGGCCCATCCCATCGGGCCAGGCTGTTGGGTAAACCCGGCCTGTTAAAAACAGTTGAAATCTTCTCCCAAAGAAAACGCTATCTTGAAGTTCACTACTCAGCTCCTCCTCTGCACCACCTTTTGCTTTCTTCTCCTGAGCGCTGTCCTTGCATCCGGTACAGTTGCCGCTACCCGCCAGATCCTGGTTGGTGTCTATGAAAACAGACCGTTGGTCTTCCGGGACGATCTGGGGCGATATCAGGGCATTGCCGTTGATGTGCTGGAAGAGATTGCCCGGAAAAAGAAATGGGAGATGCAGTTCGTGCCCGGAACCTGGCTCCAATGTCTGGACCGGCTGCATACAGGCAAGATTGATCTGCTGGTCGGTATCGCCTTTTCGCCGGAAAGAAAAAAACTCTATTCATTCAACGCCGTCCCGCTGCTCAGTAACTGGGGACAGTTCTACAGCTTGCCGAACCGGGATTTCACCTCCATTCTCTCCCTTAACGGTAAAATTATCGCCCTGGTCGACAGGGATATTTACACCAGGGCGTTTCTTGCTCTGGTCAAAAATTTCGACCTCCAGGTTCAACTCCTCCATGTTGACGGGTACAATCAGGCCCTGCAGGCAGTTCAGGATAAAAAGGCGGACGTGGCTCTGGTAAGCCGACTCTTTGGCTCCCAGGAGGCAAAACAGTTTAATACCGCCAAAACTCCGATCATTTTCAACCCCATTGAAATCCGTTACGGCGGACCACCGGGGAAAAATTCCGACCTTCTTCATACCATTGACCAGGGCCTGAGGGACATGAAAGAAAATCGAAAATCCGTTTATTATCAATCCATTGAACGCTGGCTCTCCGTAAGCCGTTATGGTGACATACCATTATGGAGCCGGCACCTCCTCTACATTGTCGCATCACTGCTCCTTCTTACTGCCATAGTCATCTATTACTTCCGCCGTCAGGTCCGCCTGAAAACTACAGAGCTGCAGGCCCTTCTCAACAAAGAAAAAAAACTGCGCCACCGGCTTCAGGCCAGTGAAGAAAAATTCAGGCATATATTCGAGACCGGCCCTGATGCCATAAATCTGAATAAAGTCGACGGCACCTTTGTCGAGGTCAACAGGGAATTCTGCAATGTCACCGGTTATGTCCCGACCGAGGTTATCGGAAAAACCTCGGCCGAGCTGGGAATCTGGAAAGACGTGGAGCTCCGAAACACCCTGGTTCAGAAGATACGGAAAAATGGCCTGATTGAAAATCTGGAAGCTGAATTTATCCGCAAAGACGGAACAGTGGTGATCGGCCTCACCTCAATGAATCTCATAGAAATTGATGCTGAACCTCATGTCCTGGCCATTACCAGGGATATTTCAGAATACAAGAAACAGCAACAGGCACTGCAGCAGGCGGAACAACGCTGGCAGCAGACCTTTAATGCCATTGGCAGTGCCATCACGGTATTGAATGCCGACATGCATATTCTGCAGGCCAATATGGCCGCAGTCCAGCTCTATGCACTGCAGGATGCAAACGGGAAAACAATCCGGAAAATACCGGAACCCGACCCGGCCTGTATTGACGGCTGCCCGGCGGCCGAAACCTTTGTTGACGGCCAGCCGCATTCGGCCATGCTCGAACAGAAAGAGCTGGGCAAAACCTTTGAGATCACCAGTCACCCGATATTTTCAGAGGCAGGCCGGGTGGTTCAGGTTGTGCATGTGGCGCGTGACATGACCGAACAGCTGGCCCTGGAACAGGAACGAATTCTCCTTGCGGCTGCCATTGAGCAGAGCACGGAGACCATTGTTATCACCGACCGGGACGGCATTATCCAGTATACCAATCCGGCCTTTGAAGAACATACCGGCTACAGCCGCACCGAGGCTCTGGGAAAAAACCCTCGACTTCTCAAAAGCGGCCAGCATAACCCGGCGTTTTACCATGAATTATGGGTAACCATTCTCGCGGGCAGGACCTGGCACGGAATATTGATCAACAGGAAAAAGGATGGTGAGCTGTTCGAAGAAAAGGCAACTATCTCACCGGTGTTTGACAAGAAAGGCAAGCTGATCAACTTCATTGCCGTCAAACGGAATATCACCCATGAACGGGAACTTGAGCAACAGCTGCAACAGGTACAGAGGCTGGAAGCCATCGGCACGCTGGCTGGCGGCATTGCCCATGATTTCAACAATATCCTTGGTGCGATTCTGGGGTTTGCAGAGATTGCAAATCTGGAGATACCTGAAGGCAATCCGGCACGGGAAGATGTCAAGGAAATCATTGTGGCCGGACAACGGGCGGTTGATCTGGTCAAACAGATTCTGACCTTCAGCCGTCAGGATCAGGCGGCATTTCACCCCGTAAAGGTACAGCTCGTTCTTAAGGAAACACTCCGACTGCTTAAGGCCTCACTCCCGGCAACGATTACCCTGGAACAGCATATCGTCTCCTCCTGCAAACCGATCCTGGGGGACCCGACCCGTCTTCATCAGGTTATCCTGAACCTCTGTACCAATGCAAAGCATGCCATTGGTACAAATAAGGGAACGATATCGGTCTCACTTCGAAACAGTGCAATCAACAGGCAGTTCAACAGGTTTTCCCCCCTGCCCGCAGCAGAGAATTATATCGAAATCGAGATCACGGACGACGGATGCGGCATGGACCAGCAGACCATGGAACGAATATTTGATCCTTTTTTCACCACCAAACCCAAAGACCAGGGGACCGGACTGGGGTTGTCGGTCAGCCACGGCATTATCAAACAGCATGGCGGACAGATCAAAGTAACCAGCAGACCGGGTGAGGGAACCACCTTCCGCATCCAGATTCCCAATGTCGAAACCGATTCCCAGCCCGCCGAAAAGAGAAATCCGGAGCAGCTCCCCAAAGGCAATGAACGAATCGTGGTGGTCGACGATGAGCCCTTTCTGGTTGATATTTATGATCGGATGCTGACCGATCTGGGTTATAGTATCGTCTCGTTTACCGACAGCAGGCAGGCCCTGCTCCACATGCAGGAACATATCAACGATTTCGACCTGTTGCTGACCGACATGACCATGCCCGGAATGACCGGAATTGATCTGGCAAAACAGCTACTTGCCAAGCGTCCGGGCCTGCCGATCATCATCTGCACCGGGTTCAGCGAAACCATTGATGAAGATCATGCGGCGGCCCTGGGTTTTCGCGCATATCTCCTTAAACCGGTTATCCTCCGACAACTGGCAACCGTCCTGGATCAGGTTCTCCATCATGACTGAAATTCTGCTGGTTGATGATGACCCCAGCCTGTTGAAGATGGCCCACCGCTATCTTCAACGGGCCGGTTTTACAGCCACATGCTCGACTACGCTGGCAGAGGGGCAGCTGATCGGTAAAAACGGTCGATTTGATATTGTCCTGCTCGATGTAGACATGCCCGATGGCTGCGGGCTTGATGTTATTCAATCCTTCCTGAACCTGCCCTCGCAACCCGAAGTGATTATCTTCACCGGAAACGGGGCGGTTGACGGGGCGGCAAAGGCCATGCAGAAAGGGGCATGGAGTTACATCGAAAAGCAGCATTTCATCCGGGACATCAACCTGCACTTGACCAGGGCTCTTCAATTCCGGGCCGAAAAACAGACTCTTAAAATCTGCCCGGTTGCCCTGCAGCGCAAACATATAATCGGTAACAGCGAACCGCTGAATAAATGTCTTGATCAGGTTGCCCGGGCCGCCCCCGCCGATTCCGGAGTTCTGATCACCGGTCAAACGGGGACCGGCAAAGAGCTCTTTGCCCGGGCCATCCATGCCAACAGTGAACGGGCCCGGGGTAACTTTGTGGTCGTCGACTGTGCGGCCCTGCCCGCAAGCCTGTTTGAAAGTCTGCTGTTTGGTCATGTCAAGGGTGCGTTCACGGGTGCAGAATCCACCCGCAACGGCCTGATCAAGGCGGCGGACAAAGGCACCCTCTTCCTTGACGAGGTAGGCGAACTCCCCCTGGAGATACAGAAAAAGTTTCTCCGAGTCATCCAGGAGCGGAGGTACCTCCGGCTCGGTGAAACAAGGGAACAGCACAGTGATTTCCGGGTTGTTGCCGCAACAAACCGGGATCTCGACCAAATGACCGAGGAGGGGGCCTTTCGGCAGGACCTGCTCTTCCGCCTGCGTGCCTTTACAATTGACCTCCCGCCCCTGTGCGAACGAATGGACGACCTGCGTGAATTGACCAGAACCTTCACCAGCCGTCTCTGCGACCGTTTTCAACTGGACGGCAAAGGGGTGGCACCCGATCTTTTCGACTGCCTGGCCAGTTATGAATGGCCGGGAAACATTCGGGAGCTGAAACAGGTCATTGAACAGACCTTTGCCAATGCCCGTTCCTTTCCCACCCTCCATTCCTACCATTTACCGGAGCAACTCCGTATCCACTGTGCCCAGGCCGGCCTGGGCGAGCATAAAATATCCGGACCCGGCAAAGAAATTTTCTCTCCGGGCACCTGGCCCGAGTATAAAAACCAGTGCGAACGACACTACCTCAACAACCTGACCCGGACCTCCGGAGGCAACATCAAAGAGGCCTGCCGCCTTTCCGGTCTCTCCAGGGCCAGACTCTACGAACTCCTGAAAAAACACGATATCACCCTCGCATCAGGACGAGACTGACCAGCCGTCCGTTGGTTTACATGCACTCCTGAACGTTTTCCGAGCGGCCCTGCGTTCCCTCACGGCCGGTCGTCCGGAAAAGCCGACCCAGTCTGGTTTCCCGGACAAAAAACTCTCTTCCTGCACATCCGCCACCGGCACCTCCCAAGCCAACATATTAATATCACTAGATTATGCAGCTGGAAATCTTTTTTTAGCCCCGGGCATACTTCCTGCTTTACAGCCAGTAGTCCAAAGGGACTCTCTGTCAACCAGGAAGGAGAACATGGCATGAACATCTTTTTTTATGCGGCAAGCCCGACCACTGCCGGTCAAAAGTATTATCAGCGGACTCTCGGTATGGATGGAATTGGCAAATGCATTGAACTGCCCGCCGGCTGTGAGTTCAATACTCCAGGCGCTCTGCAGATGAACAGCCACGACATTCTCCTCCTCTTTGCCGCCGGTGATGAAGACCTCAGGCAACTGCAGCTCCTGGCCGATGATCTGGAAGATTTTCAGATCATTCTCATTCTTGACGGCAGCAACCGAAATCTCCTCGACAAAGGATACCGGCTCAAGCCACGCCTTGTCTGCCAGGGTGAACAGGACCTGTCCCTGCTCGAACAATTTCTGACCAGGATATGTAATCGGAAACTTCGGGTATCTTCCCACTGAATCAATATCGGAGGAAAAAGATGCAACTCCCAAATATTTTTAAAAAAATCAATGTGCGCATTATTGCCGCTTTTTTGGCCATCGGTTTGATTCCCCTGGCCGTCAGCAGCTATTTTTCTTCAACCAGATCCGCCAGAGCCCTCACCGAGGAGAGTTTCCACCAGTTGGACAGTGTTCAGGCAATCAAGAAAAAACAGGTCGAAGATTTCTTTGATCAGCGCCGGGAAGACATGGCGGTGCTCATGGAGACAGTCAACCAGTTCCGCCTGGAAGCCCTGCAGAAAATTGCCGCAATTCAGCAGAATAAAATTACGGCTCTGCAACTCCTGAGCAACCAATGGTTTATTGATATCAAGGCCCAGCAGAGCCGCTCCATCTGCACAAAAGGGATGGCCACCTACAAGGCCTACCTGGAAACCGGGATCAAGTCTCCGGAGTATACACGTTATTCAAATATCATTGATGGGTTCATCAAGGCAACCGGCTATCACGATTTTATAATCATTGACCAGGACGGCACCATCGTCCATACCCAGGCCGAAAAGGCCGATTACAAGACGAACCTGCTCACCGGACCATATAAAGATTCCGGTCTTGCCAGGGCCTTTGCCCGGGCAAGAAAGGGGAAAATAGCCTTTGCGGATTTCAGCCCCTATGCGCCGTTTGACAACAAACCGGCGGCCTTTCTTGCCGCACCCATACTGAAGGGTGGCCGACAGAACGGTGTAGTGGCCCTGCAGATTTCCATGGACAAAATCCAGGCAATCATGCAGGAACGGAGCGGCCTGGGCAAAACCGGGGAGGCCTATCTGGTCGGTCCGGACAGGCTGATGCGTTCCGACTCTTTTCGCGACCCGGAACATCACTCCGTCAAGGCCTCCTTTGCCGACCCGGAAAAAGGCCGGGTAAACACCGAAGCGGTAACCAGAGCTCTGGCCGGTGAAGACGGAACGGATATCGGCATAAATTATATCGGGAAGCTGGTTATATCCGCTTTCAAATCCTTTGCAATCGGAGATGTCGACTGGTCAATGATTGTTGAAATCGAGGTGGCGGAGGCGCTCAATCCCGTTGACCGGCAGGGCAAGGATTTTTATCAGAAATACATTGAAGAATATGGCTACGGCGACCTTTTCCTGGTTCAACCGGACGGTTATATATTTTACACGGTGGACAAGAAGGCGGACTTTCAAACCAATCTCATGACCGGACCATATAAGGATTCCAACCTCGCAAATCTTTTTCGCCGGGTGGTCCGCAAGAAAT
>DRKH01000403.1 GCA_011051825.1 Desulfobulbus sp. | reverse complement strand
TTTCATACCTTGAAAGACTTTACATCCGCCGGCAGGGCATACTTTGCCGACGACTATGTGATTGAGCCCAAACCACTAAAAAAGAATATCCTCAAACACCCGGACCTGAAAACCTGGCTGCCGATGCTGGCGGAACTTTTCAGCAAGCTCGATGAGTTCAACAAGGAAGAGACGGAACGGGTAAGCCGTGAACTGGCCGCAGAGCTCGACATCAAACCCGGCATCCTTATAAACGGCATGCGAACCGTGCTTACCGGACAACTGGCCGGCCCCGGCATGTTTGACATCCTGGTTACCCTGGGCAGGGAACGGGTTATTTCCCGCTTGAAAAATATCGATCATCTCTACGGCCGGCAGAGCTGATTCAACCTTTGTACAGTGAAATAAAACGCCATGGAAACGACTCTGGACAGGCCCCTGGACTTCATTCGACAGATCATTGCCGAAGACTTGAAAAGTGGAAAGCACAAACAGGTTATTACCCGCTTTCCTCCGGAACCAAACGGGTTCCTTCATATTGGTCATGCAAAATCAATCTGTCTGAATTTCGGCATTGCCAGGGAAAACAACTCGGTCTGTCACCTACGTTTTGACGACACCAATCCGGGCAAGGAATCAACGGAATATGTTGATTCAATCCAGGAAGATGTTCACTGGCTCGGGTTCGACTGGGGCGAGCACCTGTACTATTCCTCGGACTATTTCGACAAATTGTACGATTTTGCCGTTGAGCTCATTCAAAAGGGCAAAGCCTATGTCTGTCACCTCAACAGCGAAGAGATGCGGCGGTATCGGGGCACTCTCACCGAACCCGGCAAGGAAAGCCCATACCGGAACCGGAGTGTTGAAGAAAATCTGGCCCTGTTTAACCAGATGAAAAACGGGGATTTTGAAGAGGGAACCTGTGCCCTGCGGGCAAAGATAGACATGGCCTCTCCCAACATCATCATGCGTGATCCCGTCATATACCGGATTATGAAGACTGCTCATCACCGGACCGGTGACAGGTGGTGCATCTATCCCATGTACGACTTTACCCACTGCCTCTCCGACATGCTGGAGAAGATCACCCACTCTCTGTGCACACTGGAATTCGAAAATAACCGCGCCCTCTACGACTGGGTGCTCGACACCCTGAAGACGCCCTGCCATCCGCAGCAGATTGAATTTGCCCGTCTCAACATCAACTTCACGGTTATGAGCAAGAGAAAACTTCTGCAGCTGGTAGAGGAAAACTATGTCAGCGGCTGGGACGATCCCAGGATGCTGACCATCTCCGGTCTCAGACGTCGCGGCTACACGCCGGCCTCTATTCGTAATTTCTGTGACGGTATCGGAATTGGTAAACGTGGTTCCTGGATTGATATGGGAGTGCTTGAAAATGCGGTTCGCGATGACCTCAATGTCAGAGCACCCCGGGTTCTCGGCGTACTCAGACCTTTAAAAGTTGTTATCACCAATTACCCGGAAGAACAGGTTGAGGAACTCGAGGCCCTGAATCATCCGCAACACCCTGAAATGGGCTCACGCATGGTCCCCTTCTGCCGTGAAATATATGTTGAGCAGAACGATTTCATGGAGGACGCACCACGAAAATTTTTCCGTCTCAGTGTTGGCCGGGAAGTCCGGCTGCGTTATGCCTATCTCATTACCTGCCGGGAAGTGATTAAAGATGAAGAGGGCAACGTTATAGAGCTTCGCTGCACCTACGATCCTGAAACCCGGGGCGGATCAGCTCCGGACGGACGCAAGGTCAAAGGGACTATTCACTGGGTTTCGGCACCCCATGCCCTGCAGGCGGAAATTCGACTGTATGACCGGTTGTTCTCGGTGGAAAACCCGGATATGGATAAAGAAAAAGACTTTAAGGAATTCGTGAATCCCGACTCCCTGCAGATACTTGAAAACAGTATGCTGGAACCCTCACTGAAGAAGGCGACCGCAACAGACCGATTTCAGTTTGAACGACAGGGCTACTTCTGCCTGGATAGCAGAGACAGCACCCCGGAGGCACCGGTATTCAACCGGATCGTGACCCTGCGTGACTCCTGGGCGAAACTGACCCGGAAAAAATAACACGGGACCTCCGCCCTGCCAATCAGCCCACCGAGGCAATGGCGAGATGGACGGTTATCGCCAGCACAAACAGGCACACGACACAGGCCAGGAAAATCCACACGCTGCAGATAAAGGAAAGGTTTGCCAGCAGACGAAAAATGCGGCCAATCCCTTTAAGACATAGAACACAGATGGCCAGCGGCAGGGCAATACATAGAACAAGCCCCTGGCAGCAGGTTTTGGCCAGGATCTGCATGGGTGTTTTCCTATCGACTGTTCCAGTATAATCAGGACAAAAAAATTCTTGCTGCATGGTCCCCCATTCCGGTTACAGAGAAGGTATATCGAGCAAAGCCAATTTTCCGACACTAAACACACACACAGCAACTTGTTGCAAATAACATTCCATAAAAACAACAACCGAAAATTCGTTCTTTTGTGAAATATCGCTTGTGGATGGGCACGGACGGTGGAAGAGGGAACAGAATCAACAGTCCCGCAAAAGTGCCAGTTGCGCTAAAAGAGCAACCACGGCCGTGTCGACATGAAGAATACGAGAACCCATGGTAAACATTTTAAAGTCCCGGTCCAGAAAACACTGACATTCATATGCACTCCAGCCGCCTTCCGGACCAACGGCAAGAATTTTTTTATCCCTTTCGTACCTGCTTTCTTTCTCTCCAGCGCCATGGCCAAAGACATCAACCAGGGTTGTCTTTGTTCCCGGATGGGCCAGCAGGCCGATGCCGTCAAGCGTCGGCACCACATCCTCGACAAAGGGTTTGAAGCGCTGATATATGTGTACCTCAGGCATCCTTGTATCCATGGCCTGCTCCAGCCCTTCGGTCAGTAATTTTTTTATTTTTTCCGGCTGGAGCACAGGGGAATGAAAAAATGACTTTTCCACCCTTCTGGAACGGATCAGATGAATCGCAGAGACCCCGAGAACCGTTGCCTGTTTTAAAATACGCTGCAGCATAATCGGCCTCGGCAGGGCCAGGATTAACTCGACTGACGGCATGGGCGGCGGTTCATCCCGGAGTTCGACGCTCAAGGTCACCGAATTGCCGCTGACCTGCTCAAGAACGGCTGAACCGACCAGGCCGTTCAACTCCCCTACGCGCAGGGTATCGCCAACCCGCAAGCCCAGAATGTTGACGATATGCTCAGCCCGTCGGCCAGTCACAACAAGACCATTGTGACTCCATTCGCTCTTTTCAAACAGCATCAGGTTCATAATGTAATTTTTTTTGTCCCTATTTTTTTTGTACCTATTTTTTTTGTACCTATTCAGGTGGACGCACAATGGATGCAATCCCACCAACCGTAACAGTTCAAGAGTTCCCCACGGAGCCTGTGCCCCTGAACAGTTACCTTTTTTTTCCTTTTGCTGTATACTTTTATTTTGTTGTATACTCTGATCAGCGAAAAACAGTCCACGGAAGACTGCCGACCCGAGTTATTTTTTATTTTCCTTATTCGAAGTCTACGCTACCCGTTATTGCCATGATCTGAAAATATGGTCCAGCCATACCGGTTTACATGAAAAAAAAACATGCGCCCCCGCCGTAATGGCTTAATCCTGCAATTACTATAAAAAAAATAACTATCCGGGTGGGTGCACGATGTATTCGACACCACCAACCCTAACGGTCTGCTGCCTGTGTTGCAACTCTATACTATCCTTTCATCAATCCTGTTTCTCTTTTTCCTGCCGCTTATCCTGCTGGTGAGTCTGCTCAAAAAAAAATACCGGGGACGGATCCTGCAGCGCCTCGGACTGACGCTGCACCGGCAACGAGCAGAACCTGCCGTCAGCAATGCTCCGATCATCTGGATCCATGCCCTGTCAGTCGGCGAGGTCACCTCTGCCCTGCCCCTGATTATTGGCCTGCGACAACGCTATCCGGAGGCCCTGTTGTATTTCTCAACAACCACCGGTACCGGGCAGGAAACAGCACGACAACTGACCAAAGGAATTGTTGATGCGGTCTTTTTCAGCCCTTTTGATTTTTTTTTCAGCCTGCACCACTTTATTCATCTGATCA
>DRKH01000402.1 GCA_011051825.1 Desulfobulbus sp. | reverse complement strand
GTCGAGCAGGGCCTTTGCCAGTCGTATGGTCTGCAGGATCTGCAGTCGGGCAATTCGGCCGTCGGCCAGTGACAGGCTCAGGGTTCCGTTGGCATTGCGGGTCAGTTCTTTTTTGGTGAGACCACTGGTGACAACATCCGCCTGCAGATTGGCCCGGCCACTGATCTCCTCCTTGCCGGTCATGTCAACAAACAACGGCCCCAATTGGACGTTGTGCAGTACTTTCTTCAGCTGCATTTTCGGGATATCACCCCTGACATCGATTTTTCCGGTTACGGTAACGGTGCCGTCATACAGCTTTGCCGACAGAGGTTCTAATGTTATGAGACCGTCCTTGCCTTCGGCCTTGAGCACAATTCCGTTGGTCTGCAGTTTGGCGGCTTTCAGGGAGCCGATCTTGATATCTGCGGAAAAGAGAAAATCTCTCAGCAGGTGAACCGGGATGATCCCTTGCTCCTGTTGCGGTCCTTGAGCTGTCTGCTGCTGTGGTTTCTGTTCAGCCCCTGCGGTTTTTGCCGCGGATTTGGTTTTTTCCGGTTTTTTAACTGCGTATCGATCAAGATCCAGCTGGTCGATATCCATGACCAGTGCATAGTCCGGGTGTTTGAGGTTGTTCACCGAGGCCGTTGCCTTGATAGTCGTATCATCAAGCCGGACCTTCATGTCCTTGACCCCGAGCCGGTCCCCTTTAAGGCTGAAGCCAAGTGAAGCGGACAACCGACCCAGCACCTGCGGGTCGGAAAAATCAGGCAGGGGCAAGCCCAGTTGCCCCAGGTAGGTTTTGGGTGAAAACTCCTGCAGCTGAAAGGTGCCCTCAACGGCAGGTGTTTTGAAGCCGGTCAGGGAAAGCGCTGTTTCGGCTGTCAGCTCGCCCTGTTTGACAACAAGTTTTTTCAGTACAACTTTTTCATCGGGGAGTGAAATGTCCGCATCGGCTGCCAGTTCAAGCTCCAGTTTGGATGATGGAAACATCTCTCCCTGAAAGGCCCCTTTGAGGGTGAAGCCGTCGAGGATGAACTGCTGCCGGGACAAAAACAGAGTCAGCGTCCCTTTGCTCGCAATGGTGGCCGTCAGTGGTTTTTGTTTGGCATCGTTGAGCTTCAGGGTAAAATCCGCTTCAATCGGAAACGGTTGTCCTTGCTGCAGGTGGCCGACATTGAGATTGAACTTGCTGAGCGCAATGGTCTTTCCGGTCTGCCGGTCCTGGTAGCGGACATTGATATTCTTGATGTTTATCGAGCCGACATCAATCTTCATCGGCTGTTTACCGGCGGCCTGAGCCGGTTGTTCTTTCCCCGTTTCAGGCGGTTGTTTTTCAGGCGTACCCTTTGCCCCGCCGACCAGATCCTGCCAGTTGGTCCTGCCCTGTTTGTTGCGTATCAGGTTAAGCTGGACATCCTCGAGAACAATACTGTTCACCTGCAGCTGCTTTTTGCTCAACAGCGGCCAGAGCGCAAGCTTGATCTCGGCAAGTTTACTGGAGGCAAACGGGGTGTCGGCAAAGTCTTTATCGGCGGCCAGGCGTATGTCGCCCAGAGAAAACGTGACATCCAGCCGGGGCGAGACATGGAGTTTGATATCTCCCGGAATGGAAAGCTCCCGCCCGGTCTGCTCCTGCACCAGTTGGCTTATCTTGCCCTTGTAGTCGTTTGGATTAATGAAAAAGGGAACGCTGACAACAGCGATGATGATCAGTCCGATGAGGCCGGCAACGGCTATCAGAATCCATTTTATCATTTTGTTCATAAGGCGCACCTGAAGGGTATAATCATTCTATTTAGTTTTGTATTAATTTTGTATTAATTTCGTATTAATTTTGTATTAAAAATCGGTAGTTGTTCGGTGAGCACCTCACAGAGTCTTCGCTCGGAGTCTACCTCTTTGTCTATTTTGAGTCTATGCTTCTTCCTTGCCTCCCCACAAGCACCATTAAAATGGTTACAGTCTAAATGTCCATGTGAACGGTTACGAGTCTTGTCTCTCCAACCGGAAAGACGGGGATATCTGATTCTACGGGAAACTTATCTATCGGATCGGAAGAATAGATACATACCTGGCGTGCAGGATACCCGAAAAAAAAGAGTTGCGGTTTACCGTCTGGTTATCGCTATGGATTTGTTTGAGTTTGCTAGTGACCTATACAAATTCATTTATGATTAAGAATCATGTAATAAAGTGCATCTGCAAAACGTTCAGCATTTTCTCTGGTCTCTGCAAACATCCAGTATAATACGTTGTCATGCTTATCTACTATCTGAACATTCCAGACAGGATCATTTTCAGGCTTGGACACGACAGGGGTACCCAATGTCTTATAATAATAAATATCCTGTTCTTTCTGCCCTGGTATTGGTACACCCATGGTGAACCAGGTCCCACCAGCTGGAACTGTCATCTTGATAGCTCTCTCCGTTACTTCCAGGTTTGTCGGGATATACCCGTAGGCCGGCGGCTGTTCTTCCAATAAGGTTTTAATGGTTTTTATAGGATTTTTAACCTTTGATGCGTCAGGAGTATAATTGACTTTAGCCTTTATTTCCTGTTCAGCAGGTGTTGAATTATGAACGCATGCTGCCACCAAACAGGACAACACCAGCATAAGAAAAAGGACCGTTTTTTTTTTCATTTTTCCTCCTTGTTTTAGAATGGTCGGGCCGGGGCCTGTGAGTGTTATTGGAGAACATGCCCTGCAGAAGCCCGGCTGGTTTTTTTAGATTGTGTAAAATCAGAATACGGGAATTCAGCCGGGGAAGTCAAGGATCCGGCCAATATTTCTCTATTAATCCGCATGGTTCACTAATCCTGAGGTGGTAAGCGTTTACCAGTGCCCCGGATTGGTTCAGGTAAGCGAAGCGAAGCAAAGACTCCGGGTAAGCGAGGAATGAGACTCCGATAGCCTGTCTATGTGAGCCGGTCTGATCGGACGGAGATGGGGTGCTGGTGAACGCTTACAAATATTTCAATATCTCTGCGGCTCTTTTCAGGCTGCTCCCTGCATTCATGGCATTTTCAGGTCTTGCAGTACCGTTGAGTAGGAGAAAGAATTATTTATGCCAGCAGTAGCATAAAAAACAATATGTTACAAGGAATAAGCCGGTGGTTTTGTTGAATTGCAATGTTCGACTTGCTTTCCTGCTTATGCACCTCTTCGTTGACATCCCTCTCCTGCAGGGTATTGTAGGCAAAACCGTAACTGTTCAGGAGCACCCCACGGAGTCTACGCTCGAAGTCTGCGCTCGAAGTCTGCGCTTATCTATCTACCTCTCTGCACGGTCAGGCCTGATTCACATAGGAATCACTATAGTTCACAGGCCTGACTGCACAGATATGGAGTACTCCTGAACAGTTCAGGTGGTGGTAGGGCTAGTTCTCTGCCCCTACCTGAATAGTTACGAAAAATCGATAAATCAGTATGGCTGGATCGGATAAGCGGAGCGCAGCGCAGACTCCGGGCGCCAACCTTAAACTCGGAACCCGGAACTCTCTGTGAGCACTCGTTTACCCGCAGAGCGGGCGGGTAATTTTATTTTTAAAGCAAATAGTAATCTGTTACACCGCAGAGCGGTGTAACAAGACCGCTCTTGCAGCACCGCTCTGCAGCGTGGTTTCTCCCGGCGCTCTGTGCCATTTTCGGAAAACCAGCATGGCTGGACCATATTTTTCAGGCACCAGTCACAACGAACCATGAAAATAGCCTGAATCGACAGTGCTTCGAGGGCGATTTTCGGATAAACCAGCATGGCTGGACCAAATTGGCCGGCCACAACAAACCATGAAAATCTCCGACTCCGGCATGGGCAGCCATGTCCTCCCTGGCGATTTTCGGATAAAAACCAATCGAGATGTATACGGGGCAATGGGAATGACGGAGCATCCTGAAGCATTGATTATCCGGCCGCCGTCTGAATGGCGGAGTCTGCTGGTGCGGATAACCCGGGGCTGCAACTGGAACCGCTGTCGGTTCTGCGGGATATATCCCGCCATGGGCCAGCCGGATTTCTCCTGCCGGACCCTGGCCGAGATCAGGCATGACATCGACCTGTTGATCCGC
>DRKH01000401.1 GCA_011051825.1 Desulfobulbus sp. | reverse complement strand
TAACTGTTCAGGAGCACCCCATCTCTGCACGGTCAGGCCTGATTCACATAGGAATCACTATAGTTCACAGGCCTGACTGCACAGATATGGAGCACTCCTGAACAGTTACAGGTGGTGGTAGGGCTAATTCTCTGCCCCTACCTGAATAGTTACATTTTTTTTAAAAACCCTTAGTATTTTCTTGATATGTATTTTTTGCAGGTGCATACTGAACTCTAAGGGCTTCGAAAAAAAATACTTGTCCCGTAATGTGTCGGTTTTTTCCCGCAGCCCCTGAGGAACAGAGATTAAATAAGGTGGACAATATCGTGCTCATCTTCAGGTCGGGTTTGATCGATCTGATTGAATGAAACCGCAGACGTAGCAGGGCTACGCCAGGTGTACCTGCAAGGAAATGATTATGACAGTTAAGAAAAAATTTTTACTGCTTTCACTGGGATTACTGGTTCTGCTGGCTATAACCGGCATACTGCAGTTCCGATCCATTGGAAAAATTTCCAGTGACTGGCAGGAGTTTCAGCGGGCTACTTTGCAGCGACAGGCGCAGCTTACCGAAATTAAATCACAGTTTGGATATGGCGGCTTTATTCACAACTTTAAAAACCATGTGCTGCGCGGAACCGAAAAGTATGCCGACCGATTCAAGCAGAACAAAAAGCGGATGGAGGAGGCCTTTGCAGCCTATGGTCGCTTCAAGCTTACCGCAGCGGAACAGGAAGCGCTTGCCTCTATCCGGTCCGTAGCTGCCCAGTATGGCAAGGCCATTGATGTTTCCGTGGATATGCATAAGCAGGGGCAGGGACCGATAGCCATAGATAAGGTCGTGAAAATTGACGATTCCCCCGCCTTCAAGGCCTTTAAGGTGCTTGAAACGCATGTCCGGACTCTGGAAGAGGCCACCGGTAAATCCCTTAATGCGAGGATCAAAGCAATATATATGCTGATGCTGGTGGCCGGGGCTGCTCTGTTTGTATTTTTTGTTCTTTTTTTCTCTTCTCTGGTCGGGGTCGGCAAACGACTTGACCTGCTGCATAAAGCAACCCGGGAGATCGGTAAAGGGAATTTGTCCGTATCCGTCAATATCGACGGTACGGATGAAATAGCGGCTATCGGTCTTGCTCTTGCCGATATGTCGAACAAGCTGCAGCGCGTTATTCAGCAGATCCACCAACAGGCCGAAGCGCTCACCGGTTCATCCACGTCCCTGTCCGATATCTCTGTCGACCTCTCCGAGGGGACAAGAATGGCTGCTGACCAGGCAGATAATGTGGCCGCCGCCACAGAAGAGATGAGCAGCAATATGAACTCGGTGGCCGCTGCCAGTGAAGAGGCCTCTACCAATGTCCAGCTCGTTTCCTCGGCAATTGAAGAAATTCTTTCCTCAGTGCATGAAGAGTCACAGAAGACGACCCAGGCCCAGGAAATAACCCGGCAGGCGGTAACTCTGGCGACCAGTTCGTCGGAAAAAGTGGATGCCCTGGGCTCTGCGGCCGAGGAAATCAGCAAGGTGACGGAAGTGATAACCGAAATTTCCGAGCAGACCAATCTGCTGGCCCTCAATGCCACCATTGAGGCGGCCAGGGCCGGTGAGGCCGGCAAAGGCTTTGCCGTGGTCGCCAACGAAATAAAGGAACTGGCCAAACAGACCGCTGAGGCAACCGGAGAGATAAAGAGCAAGATCAGCTCCATTCAGAGCTCCACCAACGAGACGGTTGAGGAAATTCGGCAGATCAGTAACGTTATCAGCGAGGTTGATGCCATTGTCACGGAGATTGCCCAGGCGGTACAGGAGCAGAGTGCAACGTCCGGTGAAATCTCCGAAAATGTGATCCAGGCAGCAGAGGGGATTGGTGAAGTCAATGAAAATGTGGCCCAGACTTCCGTCGTCTCCGCGGAAATAGCCCAGAATATTGCCGAGACCAGCCAGGTAGTTTCAGGGCTTTCCGGCAGTGGTGATATCATAAAGGAGACGGCCCGGCACCTTGGCGATCAGGTTTCCGCGCTCAAGGAACTGACCAGCAGTTTTAAGGCCTGAGGGGTGGAACAAGAGTAAGGGGCTGGCACGAAATACCTGTTATAGTGCCTTACAGATCAACTTCTGTCATAGAAAACAGGTAAGCGCAGACTCCGAGAAAATCATGCGGCTACTTTTATCATATTATCAACGCGGTGGGCACTGCCCACCTTATTTCGTGCCGGTCCCTAAGCTTCCAGTGCTGATTACTCCAGTAATCCCTTAAAAAAATCATTGCCTTTATCGTCCACCAGGATAAAGGCGGGAAAGTCTTTGACTTCGATTTTCCAGACCGCCTCCATGCCCAGTTCCGGGTAATCAATACATTCTACATCGGTGATATTTTCGGCCGCCAGCAGGGCGGCCGGGCCGCCGATGGAACCGAGATAGAAACCGCCATATTCCCTGCAGGCATCGGTGACCAGCCGGGAACGGTTGCCCTTGGCGATCATGACCATGGAGCCGCCCAGCTTCTGAAACAGGGGGACATAGGAATCCATCCGTCCGGCCGTGGTCGGGCCGAACGAACCCGAGGCCATGCCGGGCGGGGTTTTGGCCGGACCGGCATAGTAGACCGGATGGTTTTTCAGGTAGCCGGGCAGGGGCTTGCCTGCATCAAGCAGCTCCTTCCATTTGGCGTGGGCAATGTCCCGGCCGACGATAATGGTGCCGGTGAGCAGCACCTGGGTTGCGACCGGATATTTGCTCAGCTGAGCCCGGATGTCGGTCATGGGTTGCCGCAGGTCAATGGCCACTGATTCCGGATTTTTTGTATTTCTGTACTCTTCCGGGATCAACTGTCCCGGATCGTGGTCCAGCTGCTCCAGCCAGATTCCCTGTCGGTTGATCTTGGCCTTGATGTTGCGGTCGGCCGAGCAGGAAACCCCCATGCCGATGGGGCAGGAGGCCCCGTGTCTGGGCAGTCGAACCACCCGGACGTCATGGGCAAAATATCTGCCCCCGAACTGGGCCCCGATGCCGAGCTCGCGCGAGGCCGCCAGCAGTTCCTCTTCCAGCGCCGGATCGCGGAAGGCGCGGCCATACTCGTTGCCGCTTGCGGGCAATCCGTCATAGTAATGGGTGGAGACCAGTTTGACGGCTTTCAGGGTATCCTCGGCACTGGTTCCGCCGATAACAAAGGCCAGATGATAGGGCGGGCAGGCGGCCGTGCCCAGGGTTCTCATCTTGGCAACCAGAAAATTTTTCAACGACTCCGGGTTGAGCAGGGCCTTGGTCTCCTGGTAGAGATAGCTCTTGTTGGCACTGCCGCCGCCCTTGGCCACAAATAGAAAGCGGTATTCATCGCCGCTGGTCGCATAGATGTCGATCTGGGCCGGCAGGTTGGTGCCGGTGTTGACCTCTTCGTACATGGTCAGGGGGGCATTCTGGGAGTAGCGCAGGTATTCTTCCGTATAGGTGGTGAAGATCCCGGCCGAGAGCTGTTGGTGGTCATTGGAACCGGTCCAGACCTGCTGACCTTTTTTTCCCATGACAATGGCGGTGCCGGTGTCCTGGCAGATGGGCAGAATACCTTTGGCGGCAATTTCCGCATTGCGGAGCATGGCCATGGCCACTTCCCGGTCATTGGCGGAAGCAAGAGGGTCGTCAAGGATCTTTGCCACTGCCTGATTATGTTCCCTGCGCAGAAAGAACGAGGCTTCATGGATGGCCATACGGGCAAGCTCGTGAAGAGCCTCCGGCTGGATGATCACGACCTCCCGGTCCTGAAATTTTTCCACCTCCACAAACTGTTCCGAACCCGGAATGAGTCTATATTCCGTTGAGTCTTCGCCAAGGGGAAACGGTTCCTGGTAGAAAAAATTGGTCATGGTGTATCTCCTCTTGTATGATCAGACGGCGGTCCTGCCGTTGGTTGGCAGGTAGCCTCAGGGCTGTTTTTCTCGGGCAGGGCGCAGATCCATCGGGCTGAGGGCTGGACCTGTTCCCGAAGGACAAGCTGGTCATAGGCGGTGATGAGGTCGTTTTTTTTCAGGCATCCGACCGCCCGGGTCGGGTCGTCTGCAGCTACGACCGGCAGAAAAGAAAAGTTGCGGCGGGAAAAGAGATGAAAGGCCTCTTCGAGATTTTGGTCTTCCCGGACAGTGATGATTTTTTTCTGCATCAGGTCTTCTGCGGTTACATGCTCTCCGTCATATTCCGGATCCGCCAGTTGGGCACGTATATCCCTCAGGGTCAGGACGCCGACCAGCCGGTCCTTTTCATCCAGTACCATAAAATGGGGAAAAGAGCTCGAAAGGACTTGCTGGACCAGATCGTGAAAGGGCGTGTGCTTTCGGATGGGCTCAAAATCCTGGCAGATAAAATCCCTGACCTTCATTTTTCGCATCCGGTTGGCATCATGGCCGCGGACGATGCGAATTCCCTGAACCAGCAGCTTGGTCTCGTAAATGGAGTACCCGTGCAGCAGCCGGACCACGATAATACTGGGAATGCAGGCCGTCATAAGGGGCAGCACGACTTCATAATTATAGGTCAGCTCGAAAATCGTCAGGATGGCGGTGATCGGTGCCAGGGTGGTTCCGGCGACCACTGCCCCCATGCCGACCAGGGCATAATGGGCCGGAGAGAGGGGGGTATCGGGCCAGAGTATTCCTGCCAGACAGCCGAAAATGGAACCGAGTGCGGCCCCGAGGAAAAGCGAGGGGGCAAAGATACCGCCACTCATACCTGAGCCGACGCAGGCGGAAGTGGTGATCAGTTTTGCTCCCAGCAGGAGCAGGGCGGTGGTCAGAACCGCCTGGCCGTGAAGCATGTTGTTGATGGTTTCGTAACCGACCCCAAGGGCTTCAGGACGAACGAGGCCGACCACGCCGATGACCAGGCCGCCGACAGCCGGGGTCAACCAGTCGGGAATATGCATCTTTTGCAGGAGTCTGGTCAGGCCGAAGACACAGGCCATAAACAGCAGGCTGAACAGTCCGGCGGTAAGGCCGAGGGCAAAGTAGAGCAGGAGCTCAGCGGGATGGTGCAGGGTGAAAAAGGGGATTTGGAAGACCGTTTCGTTTGACCAGAAGAGTTTGGAGATCACGGTCCCGGTGACCGCGG
>DRKH01000400.1 GCA_011051825.1 Desulfobulbus sp. | reverse complement strand
TAACTGTTTAGGAGTGCTCCATATCTGTGCAGTCAGGCCTGTGAACTATAGTGATTCCTATGTGAATCAGGCCTGACCGTGCAGAGAGGTAGATAAGCGCAGACTTCGAGCGTAGACTCCGTGGGGTGCTCCTGAACAGTTACCCATTTTCTTTAGCGCCTTTCCCTGCTTTAGACCTCTTTCCCAACCACCTCCCTTGCAATTTAACGATATGTTCGTTATATTTCATTGCAAATTGACGATAATACCATTTTTCAAACATATTCGGCAACCATCATGGATATTCTGCAACGCCGCCTTACACCCCGAATTGAGCATTCTCTGAAAACCGATCGGGTCACCGCTCTCATGGGACCCAGGCAGGCGGGTAAAACCACGCTGGTCAGACACCTGTTGCAATGCGACAGGGAAATCAAATATTACAACCTGAAAGATCCCTTAGTCCGACAGGCCCTCAAAGAAAACAGCCGTCGGGAGTTTGCCTATTTCAAGGATGCGCTTATCATTCTTGATGAGGTGCAGACCATGCCGTCACTTCTTGAGTTGATTCAACTCCAGGTTGATGAATCACCCGAACGCAAGGGCCGTTTTCTCCTGCTTGGCTCAAATCACCTGCTGCTGAATCGTCATATCAAGGAATCGCTGGCCGGAAGAGTGGCCTTATTTACCCTGTTGCCATTCTCCTTTGCCGAAATGATCGATAGAACCGAAACGACATTCCTGGAGCGGTTGCTGGCGGCGCCGGACAGGGAGGCATGTGCGCCCATGCTGGAATCCCTCTATGTGCCCCTGGAGCAAAGCTCTCTCTATGCAGACAATTTCGAAGATTTAAACAGATTCGGAGGCTATCCCGAATTTCTTCACCGAAAAGACCCGGAAGACAGGATAGCCTGGCTGGGCAGTTATCACCAAACCTACCTTGAAACAGATCTCCGTCAACTAGTTGAGCTGAGGAATTCCGAATCATTTGAAATTTTTGAAAAAATGTTTGCCCTCCGGGTAGGCAATCTGATGAATATCAGTGAACTGGGGCGGGATTGCGGTCTTACCGCCGACACTGTTCGTCGATTTATCGGTTATTACAAACAGTTATTCATCGCCTGGCAGGCCAGACCCTACCATATCAATCCCGGCAAACGGATGATGAAGATGTCCAAGTACTTTTTCTATGACACCGGGGTTTTTCGTTCAATATCCGGAGATTTTTCCGGCAATTCCGGCCAACTATTTGAGAATACAATTCTCTCTGAGGTGAAAAAAATCCTGAGTTTCCACGGAACTGAAGAAAAATTGTACTTTGCCCGAACCGCCACAGGAGTAGAGGCTGACGGCCTCCTCTGGTCATTTAATGGCAAAATAACATTTTTTCTGGAAGTAAAACAGACGGAAAACATTCATCCAAAAGATTTGCGACATCTGAAAAAATACGTACATGAGTCAGAGAACTCTCTGGGATTGCTTCTCTATAACGGTTCACAGTGTAAGCGGCTGGAAAAGAATATCTGGGCAGTGCCCGCTCCCTGGTTGTTTGCCTGAGAAAATGAAAATATACAAACGACGTAGAGTTTATTTTGATATTGCCAGCAGGATCTCGGTTTTCAAAATTTCAGCATGTATTTTTGTCCAATACGAATCAGGATTACAGAGCAGATTCCCAAGACAAGGCAATTGAGCAAAGTGGTATATATCATCGCCGCAAGGAGCAAACCTGACGAAGCAAATACAATAACAAAGCGAATTAATTTATCTCTACGGAGTTCCCTGCGTTTGATCGACAAGAAATCATTCCACTTTTTTACTCTGCTGTTTTTCATTGTTTCCACCTCTGATCTTATCCAATAATAATCAATTACACGGCGTAAAAAGTCCGATCGGGTATTTGAAAACTCTTGTCAAGAATGGACATCCTGGTGATTTCATCCATTTTACCTCGGAAAGATCAAAACCTCTTCCCGCCAGCTTTACAGCTTATCGAGAAAGTGTGGTGCAAGAAGGAGATTATACGGATGCAGATGCGGAAATTTTCCAAGCCGCAAAGAGTACGATTTATCAGCACCGTTGATCTGGAAACCAAGTGGGAAAGATACGCTTATGGACGGCTCATCAATATTCCACCTGGTGAACATATTCGCCTGTTATGACGGTAAATAATCGGGATAATCTTGAAAAATATGGCGACTGAAGCCGCCTCTACAGGTTTGGGTTGCGGGCGAAGCCCGCCCTGAATATTCAGACAACCCGAAAAGGCTCAACAGCAGGTTTATGGCCGAGTCCCGTCCATTCCACCTCCTGCAGGCAGGCCTTGCAGAGTCTGAAATAATGGACAGAATCCGTACCGTGATCAATGAGCGCGTCCATTTTATCCTGCAGGTCAAGAAGCTGTTTTTCGGTCAGATCCGGACATTCAAACACCGATTTCTGCACCCTGCTGCCGAAACCTTTCAGGGCCTTCACCACCCGGTAACGAGCCCGGTTGTCACTGATATCGTAACAGACAAGATAAAACACCTCTACCACACCCCTGTTACCGGCTGATGGAAAACGGGCGATATTTCATCCCATCCTGCTGCAGGCTTTCAGCCAGCCGCCTGCACTGACTGTGCATTATCCAGCGGAGCGCGGTTTTCTCCCCGCTATGGGGGTACAGCATGGACTGTTCCAGCTGCCGGTAATAGGCAGCGATCAGGGCCCGGCTCACCGCCGGCTTCATCCGTACCGGCAGGTCACCATTGGCGTCGGCGCCCGCATCGTAAATAAAATCAGCAGGCCTGACAACCTTACGGTTGATCAGGGTCAGCACCAGCCTCTCACCGAACACACGCCACTCCTCGACCAGGTCGCAGGCCAGGGAAGGTCGGCCATGGGCAATTTCATGCAGGGCGCCGAGGTAGGGATCAAGCCCTGTTCGTTTAATACCGTTGAGTATTTCATTGGTAAAAAGGGTGTAGACAAAGGAAAGCAGGGCATTAACCGGATCACGGGGCGGCCTCCGATTGCGACCGGTGAACACAAACCCCTCCCCGATTAGAAGCAGACCGAACACGCTGTAATACAGACGGGCGCCGTATCCCTCGATACCTCGGACCTGATCGGTGTCCTCTGCTGTTGCCAACTTCTGTTGCAAGGCCTTGATCTGCACGCCCACGGTCCGCAGGGCATCGATATTGTACCGGCTTCCGCGCCGCAGCAGCATTCGGGCCTGGTTCTCCAATTTCCCTTTGACAATACGGCGGGCAAGATCAAGCTTGAATGCACGGTCGGCCAGACGCAGATACTGGCATTGCCTGAGCGCGACATGGCCTGCTTCATCAAGTAGCAGCCGGGCCCGAAACCGGCCGCCCGGCGTTAAGAAAACAGTATCAATCCTGTTTTTTATTAAAAAATCAAGCACCGGCCCGGAAAGCGAGGTCCTGCCGGCCAGGGTCAACTGCTGCAGACCCGATGCCGGGATGGTATCGAGAACGGTTTTTTTGTTGATAATCTTCAGGCAGTCACCATCTTTTTTGATAAAACTGCCGGGTTCAAGGATATACAGGGAATCCATATCGACTCACATAGTAACTATTCAGGTGCATGCAGGAAACTTGCAGTCACCCGGGATGTAACTGTTCAACAGTGCTCCATATGTGCGCAAGCATGCTGGAGAGCTATAGTGAGTTCTATGTGAGCCGGCATGATCGCGTGCAGAAGGGGTGCTGCTGAACAGTTACATCACATAAAGCGCTCTACCTGGCGGATGGCTGTTTTCAGACAGAGCAGCGCATCTTCCAGGTTAGCGATTTTTTCCTTCTTCGGCACGTCCTCTTTCTTGAACTCATCAAGATGGCGCAGGGGATGTCGATACCCGTTTCCCTCAAAGATGCAGGGTAGCTCGCCACCACGCTCAAGCAGGCGGTGTATTCTTTTACAGCCCAGCACCGTGCCGCGGACTCTGGATATTTTATAATCCAGCAGAGCCCGATTATATTCCGGCAATCCGGCAAACAGATGATGCAGAAGCAGCCTGGCCCGGGGCAGATGGCCGATGGTGCCCAGGAGAATTTTTTCTTCCCGCAGGGAGAGTTCCTTTGCCGAGCGCAGGGAAGCTGTTATCTGACCGAGCATGGCGCAGTTATTTTCCAAAACAGCCAGCTCGGGATATTCTGCGGCCATGGCCGCCTGCCGGGGATGAAGAAGCACGGGTGTTTTCTGTTTTTCCGCCGCCAGCCGCAGCACTGTTGCCGGAGGCGACGGTTTGATCTGTGCCAGCAGATCAAACTGGCTGTCACGCCCCCGGTCCGCCGCCATGACAAAGCTGGATGGTTTACCCGAGCCTCGGTGGATCCCCAGGGGCAGCTTGACCAGGTTGCCAAATCCTTTGCCTGTCCGTTTGTCCTGCTTGGGAAAAATCTCCAGGCTGAAACATTCCACATCCTCACCAAGTCTGCCGATCAACTGCTGCAGGGCTTTTCGCATGGCAGCCGCCGCCACCGGCTCCCCGACCGGAAACCAGAAATGATATCCCTTGCCGCCGCTGACTTCGGCCAGAACGCAGAGCCCCGCCTCGCGGGCCAGGGAGGATATCCGTTTATGGAGATATATGGTCTCCCGACGAATGGCGGCCCGGTGCTTCTTTGCCATGGCCCGGTCCCGGAAACGACTGACCAGGTCCACGTCTATAACACCGGTATAGACGTTGCTGTCGTGGTCCAGCAGGTAAATGCCATAGGTGCGATGACCTGTCAGGTGGTCCCGCACATCAACGGCCTGCAGGGAACGACGAACCGGCACATAGCCCTGTTTTTCCTCCCTGCGGTTGACCCATTGCCGGGCAAAGGCATCTTCCCTGCCCCTGAAGATCCGCATGAACAGGCGCACCTGTTCTTCTTCCCTTCGCAGTTGCAGAAAAGGAGCGGTGATGTCGCTATCAGCCATGGAGGCGGACGGCGTTTCGTCAGGTCCCTGGTTGTCCGGTTTTTCAAGAAGCTCCGGCGCAACATGGGCAAGCGCTCCGGCCCGGACCTGTGCCAGTTTTCTCCGATCTCCGAGCAGATGGAGAAGTTGAAGGTGCTGTTGCCAGCCTTCCACGCATGCAGGGAACCTGGCATGCAGGCGATCATAAATATCCAGCGCCTGCTCAAGAAGGCCATGCTGCTGGGCAATGACCGCAACCTCCAGCATGGCGTCGGCATCAATCTGCTCAAGCAGTTGCGGCTCCGTCAAGGCCTGTCGGACAAAGGAAACACCGGAATCATCCAACGGTGCCTTGCACAGCCGGTCAAGCAGCAGTCGATAATCACCGGATTCCTGCGGTATCGCCTGTCTCTGGTTTTGTGTGGTCATTGTATCAATTCGGTATCATTATAATGGAACGTTGGCAGGTGGCGGATCGGAGCGGATGAACATATCTGTTCCCACCGGTCCGTCACCGTCATGTCCCGCCACAAAAAAACAGTCATGATTTCCGGTCTGCCTGGCGAACGAGAGAAAACGGTATTTTCTTCTGCTCCTCATGTTGACACGCTTCCCGCACCAGTCCGGCCAAGCGGTTAAAATTCGGATAGCGGAAACGGTGGTTCGAAAGCTCACCTATTATTTCACCGGCTTCCCGGAACCGGTCAAGCCTGTACAGGGCGGCGGCCTGCCAGAACATGGCCTCGTGTGAGGGGTTGCCGAAGGTTGTTCTGCAGAATTCGGCAGCCTCCCTGCATTTCTGCTCCGCCTCGATAAAATTCCCACTGCCCAGGTGAATACGACCAATCCTTATCAAGGCCTTGTGACGGCTGCGGCGATCACGTTCCGCTGTCATGGTCAGCACCTGCAGGGCCTGTTTTCTTCGGTCCAAGGCCATTAAGACATCCGCTTCGGTCCAGCGGACATACGGTCGCCGTCTGGCCGCAGGAATCCTGTCGATATATTTTGCCGCCCTTTCCGGTTGGTGAAGAACCAACCCGCATCTTGCCGCCAGCTCATAAACAAAATCAACCGGTTGCCCCTTTTCGGCCCGATATGCCGCCAGTTCAAGATGTTCCAGGGCCTGTTCCGGCCTGCCGAGTGCATGCAGGACCTTGCCCATGGCAAAATGCTTGAACACCGGATCCATATATTCCCGGTCCTGGTCCTCTTCCAGCAGCCTGTTCATCAGCTCGAGGCTGCGCCCGGACATCCCCTGCTGCAACAGACAGGAGGCCAGGTGGTACATGGCCTTGATGTACTTGGGCCGCTGCTGGTGGTGGCGTTTGCGTGTTTCGGTATCCTTGTCCTCCCAGTTGGCAATGGCCTGCTCAAACAGGGGAATGGCCCGGCGGGGCTTCTGTTCAATTTCCTTGTACAAAATCCCGCGCCGGTAGAAAAAGCTCACCGAGCCGGGCCGCAGACGACAGGCCTCCCGGAAATGGTCATGGGCGGTTTCCAGCAATCGCTTTTTTTCCCGATGCGGCATGGGCTGACGGCCGGTGCGGGCGGAAAACAGGGCATCCACGGCCGTGTAGGCCATGCTGTAATGGGCCATGGCGTTCTCCGGGTCCTGTTCGGCAACCGGTGTCAGGCAGGCAAGGGCCTCGGCATGACGACCGGCCCGTCCCAGGGCAAAGCCGACCTTGAGCCGAACTTCCCCGGCCATGCCGCTGTCTTCCAGTTCCGGCAGCTTGTCCCGCACCGGGTGAAACAGGGCAATGATATCATCCCACCTGTTTTCCGACTGCAGCTCGGAAATCTCGGCCAGTACCCGGTCATGGTCCCGCTGCAGCTGGGCGCCGGACCAGGGACCGGCAGCCTGCTTATCGAGAAAATCACCGCCGGTTTCATTGCCGGAATCCCCGGATTCTCCCTGCCTGTCAAGATCAACATGGCCGACCACACGGGCACGGTCGCCCTTACTGTCCACTAAAAGTGCATTTGCCGTCATAATCCTTCCTCCTTTTTTGCAGAAATTGTTTGCTTCTATTCTCTGTTACGGGCAGGAAGACTTTTTTTTCTTTTTTTTATGGCTCCGTGCAAATTTTTTTCTTCGTTTTTTTTCAGTCTATGGACGAAACGGCAATAAGTCTCAATCCCCCCTGATCGGGGCATGTGTTTCAACACACCCACGGCGGGACATGGAGCGCCGTCGCAAATCGTCTCAATCCCCTCTGATCGGGGCATGTGTTTCAACTTTAACGGAGAAATAACCGATGTTCGCACAATTTATGTCTCAATCCCCTCTGATCGGGGCATGTGTTTCAACTATCGGCCAGATTCGTTATGGCTATAAACCGCAATACGTCTCAATCCCCTCTGATCGGGGCATGTGTTTCAACTAATTATGGATTTTGGAAAAGCTCTTGAATGTTTAAAAGTCTCAATCCCCTCTGATCGGGGCATGTGTTTCAACAAACAATGAAAGTGCGCTGGAACAGCTTAAAAAGTCTCAATCCCCTCTGATCGGGGCATGTGTTTCAACCTATGAAAAACTACTGTGAAACAGGGAAGGTCATCTAGTCTCAATCCCCTCTGATCGGGGCATGTGTTTCAACAGAGTTGGTGTTTGACTACTTAACGAGGCATTTATAAGTCTCAATCCCCTCTGATCGGGGCATGTGTTTCAACGCAAGGTTGGTTCCGGCAGGTTTTCTGCCTGAGTCGTCTCAATCCCCTCTGATCGGGGCATGTGTTTCAACC
>DRKH01000399.1 GCA_011051825.1 Desulfobulbus sp. | reverse complement strand
GTACCTGGGGACCGGTGGCCTCGGTGGCACTGCTGGCCCGGGACGGCCGCGAGTGGGAAGAGTAACGGCAGGGGTTAGGGATTTGGGATCAGGGGCTAGAGGGAGGAGCATATGATACCGGAGGTACAAGAATTTCCAGATCGTTCCAGCCTGGTCACAGGCCTGGCCGGGCAAATACAGTCGCTATTGACCGCTGATATTAAAAAGAACGGCAAGGCAAGCCTGGCCGTATCCGGGGGCTCAACTCCGGTGGAGCTGTTTGAACGATTGTCCGAGCTGGATATTCCCTGGGCTGATGTGGTGATCACCCTGGTCGATGAACGGTGGGTGGAGCCCACGGCGGAGGATTCCAATGAGCATCTGGTCAGGACCCATCTTCTGAAAAACAGGGCCGCTGCCGCCGCCTTTGTCGGCATGAAAAACCCGGCCGCAACAGCGGGTGCCGGGGAGGCGGAATGTGGACAGCAATTACAAAAAATTCCCCGGCCTTTTACGGTGCTGATTCTGGGCATGGGGAATGACGGGCATACCGCATCCCTGTTTCCCGGGGCGGAAAAACTCGCCGCCGCCACCGACATGCACTCAGGAAAAATCTGTATGGGGATTGCCCCGCTGACCGCACCACACGAGCGGATGACCCTGACCCTGCCGACGATTCTTGATGCAAAACAGATTATTCTTCATATCATTGGCCGGCAGAAACAGGTTGTGTTTGAAAAGGCCATGGCGGAAGGGCCAGCTGAGGAAATGCCCATTCGCTTTATCCTCCGGCAACAGATAACTCCGGTGTCCGTTTACTGGGCACCATAAGGAAGAAAATCATGCAGACTACAGTTGAAAAAGTTACCAGCCGTATCATAGAACGGAGTAAGGCAAACCGGGAAACCTATCTGCAGAGAATGGCAGAGGCTCAGGGCGAGGGCGTCTTTCGCGGGAAACTTCCCTGCTCCAACTTTGCCCACGACCTTGCCGGTTGTGTGGGCGGCTGCCGCCAGGCCCTGCTCAAGGATGATGTGCCCAATATTGCCATTATCTCCTCCTATAATGATATGGTCTCCGCCCACCAGCCCTATGGGGCCTATCCGGAGATTATCAAGGAGGCGGTTGCAGGAGCCGGGGGCACAGCCCAGTTTGCCGGTGGTGTGCCTGCCATGTGCGATGGGGTGACCCAGGGTGAACCGGGCATGGACCTGAGCCTGATCAGCCGGGACGTGATTGGGATGTCCACGGTCATCGGGCTGTCCCACAATGTCTTTGACGGTGCGTTGCTGCTCGGAGTCTGCGACAAAATCCTGCCCGGCCTGCTCATGGGCGGGCTTCAGTTCGGTCACCTGCCCATGATTCTGATCCCGGGCGGTCCCATGACCTCCGGCCTGCCGAATAAGGAAAAGGCCCATGTCCGTGAACTTTTTGCCGAGGGCAAGATCGGTCATAAAGAGATGCTGGCCTCCGAGGTCAAGGCCTATCACAGTCCGGGTACCTGCACCTTTTACGGGACTGCCAACTCCAACCAGCTGATGGCGGAGATGCTGGGCTTGCATCTGCCCGGATCGTCTTTTGTCAATGCCGGTACCGAGTTGCGCGATGCCTTGACCCGGGCTGCTGCTGTCCGGGTGGCGGCCATGACCCATCTCGGAGATGATTACACGCCACTCGCTCGGGTCATCAGTGAAAAGTCGGTGGTCAATGCCATGGTCGGTCTGCTGGCCACCGGCGGTTCCACCAACGAAACCATGCATCTGGTGGCCATTGCCCGGGCTGCCGGTATCCGTATCGACTGGGATGATTTTGCCGAGCTTTCCGACAACGTGCCCCTGCTGGTCCGCATCTACCCCAACGGTTCCGGTGATATCAACTCGTTCCAGCAGGCAGGCGGGATGGCGTTGCTTATCCGTGAGCTGCTCAAGGGCGGTCTGGTCCATGAAGATGTGCAGACCGTGGCCGGGTTCGGCCTGAGCCGGTATCTGGAAGAACCTGTTCTTGAGGAGGGGGAGAATAAAGATACAAAAAAGGTGAGCTGGCGGGACGGCCCGAAACAGTCGGCCGATCCGGAGGTTATTGCTCCGGTCGATAACCCTTTTGAAGTCATGGGCGGTATCAAGGTCCTGTCCGGGAACCTGGGCCGGGCAATTATGAAGATCTCCGCCCTGGCCGACGGCGAGAAAACCCTGGTCGAGGCCCCGGCCATGGTCTTTAACAGTCAGCATGAACTGGAAGAGGCCTTTAATAAAGACAAGCTGAACCGGGATCTGGTGGCGGTGGTCCGTTTCCAGGGCCCGCAGGCCAACGGTATGCCGGAGCTGCATAAACTGATTACCTATCTCTCCATTGTCATGGATCGCGGCTATGCCGTCGGTCTGGTTACCGACGGCCGGTTGTCCGGGGCCTCAGGCAAGGTGCCCTTTGCCATTCACTGCACTCCTGAGGCCTTCTGCGGCGGTATGCTGGCCAAGGTCCGGGACGGCGATCGTATTCGTATGGACGCCCATAACAGCGTTCTTGAACTCAAGGTGGAAAAGAAAGAACTGGAGGCACGGGATTATGCGGTTCCTGATCTTAAGGGCCATCGCTTCGGCCTGGGTCGTCAGATTTTTGCCCCGCTGCGCAAGGATCTGCTCGGCGCGGAAGAGGGCGCCAGTTCCATCTTTACCTATGTCCATGAAAGCTGCAACGTGGTGGTCACCGATGATGTGTGATCCTTTTGGTTCACCACAGAAAAAAGATTTTGTGACGTTGACAACCGTTAATTGAAAAAAATGATGAATATGCAAAACTGGAAAATATCACCTCTGGAAGTCCTCAATGCCGGGCCGGTCATCCCGGTGATTGTATTAGAAGAAATCGAACATGCGGTACCGCTGGCCAACGCTCTGCTTAAAGGCGGAATCAAAGTGCTGGAGATTACCCTGCGCAGCGAGGTGGCGGTCGAGGCCATTGCCCGGGTCAGCCGGGAAATCCCCGAGGCCGTGGTCGGGGCCGGAACCGTGACCTCGGCCGGGGATCTGCAGTCGGTAGCCGATGCGGGCGCGGTCTTTGCCATCAGTCCCGGCCTGACCCCAAGCCTGCTTGATGCCGCCAACCTGGGACCCATAACCCTGATCCCGGGTATTTCCACGGCCTCGGAGCTGATGTTCGGTATGGAAAAGGGGTATCGTGCATTTAAATTTTTTCCGGCCGGGGCCGCAGGTGGTGTCCGGATGCTGAAATCCATCGGCGGCCCGTTTCCGAACATAACCTTCTGTCCCACCGGTGGAGTCTCGGCGGACAACTTTCAGGAGTATCTGGCTCTTGACAATGTCGCCTGTGTCGGCGGCTCCTGGGTCGTGCCTTCTCGTCTTATCAGGCAACAGGCCTGGGACGCTATTACCGAACGTGCCCGTCAGGCCGTGCAAAGCGTGAAATAAGAGAGAGCGTTCGGGGCAGACTCATGTATTGTGTACCAGAAAAGAAAAGGGATGATTTCTGGTAACTGTTCAGGAGCACCCTATCTCTGCACGGTCAGGCCTGATTCACATAGGAATCACTATAGTTCACAGGCCTGACTGTACAGATATGGCGCACTCCTGAACAGTTACAGGTGGTGGTAGGGCTAGTTCTCTGCCCCTACCTGAATAGTTATGATTTCTGTTTGCATCCATTCTGCGGTAACAGGTTATAAGGGCGAAGAAAATGGCGGAAAGTCTGTACATTGCGAGTCTGGAGCCGAACAGCGGCAAACTGATTATCACCCTTGGCATCATGGAGATGCTTTCCCGTCGGGTCGACCGTCTCGGGCTCTTTCGTTCCATTAGCCCCGGACCGGCGGAAAAGGACAACCATATCCACCTGCTTTCCAGCCGCTTTCATCTCACCCTGCAGCCGGAACAGATGGTCGGGGTGACCCATGAACAGGCCCGGGCCTGGATTGCCACTGGTGAGGAACGCCGTCTGTTCCGTGAGATTGTCACCCGCTTTAAACAGGCTGAAGAACAATGTGATTTTCTGCTTTGTGAAGGGCCGGATATTACCCATCTCTCTGATGCCTTTGACTACGATGTTTCTATCCGAATTGCCCGGGAACTGGGCACCCCGGCCCTGTATGTCGCGTCCGGGTACAGGGCATCGGTTCCCCAGCTCCTGGAAACCATAAAGGTGGCCGAGAAAAGTTTCAGGCAGCTCCAGTGCCCGCTGCTGGCCGTGATGGTCAACCGGGTCGACCCGGCAATCCTGGACACGGCCGAAGATGAGTTGCGTAGTCAGTGTGATTCAGGTGTGACCATTGATCTGCTGCCGGAAGTGGAAAGTCTTGCCAGCCCGACCATGGAGGAGATCGTCGCTGCCCTGCAGGCCCAGTGGTTCAGCGGCCCGAAAACACGGCTGCAGCGTGATGTCCGTGCTTTCAAGGTGGCGGCCATGGGGCCGGACAATTTTCTTGAACATATTGAAAAGGATGATCTTATTATCACCCCGGGCGACCGGCCGGACATCATTCTTACCACGCTCGGCGCTATTGCCTCCAAGAATTATCCGTCACCGGTGGGGCTCCTGCTTTCCGGCGGCCTGATCCCGGCTCCTTCCGTCATTCGACTTCTGGAGGGCCTGAACGAGATGGCCATTCCCATATATCGGGTCGGCACCGACACCTATACGACCGCCATGAATGTGGCCGGAGTTCAGGGCAGGCTGTGTCCGGAAAATGAACGTAAAATTGCTTTGGCCCTGGGTATGTTTGAAGCCCATGCCGATATTGCCGCTCTGGAAGAGAAGATCCGGGTCACCCCCTCTTCCACCATGTCGCCTTTGATGTTCGAGTACTCGCTTTTTCAACGGGCCCGGCAGGAGCGTAAACATATTGTCTTACCGGAAGGAGACGACGACCGTATTCTGCAGGCTGCGGAAATACTCCGTCTGCGTGATGTGGTCGATCTGACGATCCTCGGGGAGGAAAATACGCTGCGGGCACGGGCTGCAACCCTGGGCCTGAAACTTGAGGGGGTCCATTTTATCGATCCTGGGACCTCCCCCCTGCGCGAAAAGTTTACCCAGACGTTTTTTGAATTGCGCAGGCATAAGGGAATAACCCTGGAGGCGGCCCGTGATACCATGAGTGATGTCAGTTATTTCGGTACCATGATGGTCCATCTGGACATGGCCGACGGCATGGTTTCCGGGGCCGCTCACACCACGGCCCATACCATTCGGCCCGCCTTTCAGTTCATCCGGACCCCGCCCGATGTCCTGATTGTCTCTTCGGTGTTTTTGATGTGCATGCAGACCCGGGTCCTGGTCTATGGTGATTGCGCAGTCAACCCCAATCCCGATTCCGAGCAGCTGGCCGAGATTGCGATCAGCTCGGCCCGGACCGCGAAGATGTTCGGGATTGAACCGATGGTTGCCATGCTCTCCTATTCCAGCGGCACGTCGGGAACCGGAGCGGATGTCGACCGGGTCAGGGAGGCCACGGAAATTGCCCGACAGCGTCGGCCTGATCTCATGATTGACGGACCGATCCAGTATGATGCCGCCATTGACGAAACCGTAGCCGGTAAGAAGATGCCGGACAGCAAGGTGGCCGGCAAGGCCACGGTTTTTATCTTCCCCGATCTCAACACCGGTAACAATACCTATAAGGCGGTCCAGCGTGCATCCGGTGCAGTTGCCATCGGACCGGTTCTGCAGGGGCTGAACAAGCCGGTCAATGACCTGTCCCGCGGTTGTCAGGTGGCCGATATCATTAACACGGTGGCGATTACGGCGGTGCAGGCGCAATATAAGAAACAACCCAGGGATCGGTGCCCCTGAACAGTTACAAAACAAACAACAGCAATGAGGAGAGATGATGAGTGTACATCCGTTGGCAGGCAAACTGGCCCCCAAATCCATATTGGTTAATGTTCCGGAACTGATCTCCGCCTATTTTACCCTGATTCCCGATCCGGGAACAGCTACAGAGCGGGTCGGGTTCGGAACCTCCGGTCATCGCGGCAGCGCATTGAAATGCAGTTTCAATGAACAGCATATCCTGGCCGTAACCCAGGCTGTTTGTGAATACCGGCAGGAGGCGGGCATCGACGGTATTCTCTTCATGGGGATGGACACCCATGCCCTTTCCTGGCCGGCCCAATTGACGGCTCTGCAGGTTCTTGCCGCCAACGGCGTTACCACCCGTATCGCCGAAAAGTCCGGCTATACACCTACTCCGGCTGTTTCCCGTGCCATCCTCACCCATAACCGGGATGGAGATGCACGCTGTGACGGAATCGTTATTACTCCCTCCCATAACCCGCCGATGGATGGCGGCTTCAAGTACAACCCGCCCCACGGCGGCCCGGCCGACACCGATGTGACCGGTTGGATCGAGGCCCGGGCCAATGGGATCCTTGAGGACGGGTTAAAGGCGGTGCGGAAAGTGCCTCTTGCGCAGGCGATGGCATCTCCATGTATCAGCGAGTACGATTATATAACGCCTTATGTCGATGATCTGCAGAATGTGGTCGATATGGATGTGATCGCCCAGTCGGGTATCCGCATCGGGGCCGATGCCATGGGCGGGGCCGGTCTGGCCTATTACGGGGCCATCAGGGAACGTTACGGACTCAATATGGAGGTCTTTCACGACACCCTTGATTCCCGGTTTTCGTTCATGCACTGTGACAAGGACGGCAAGATCCGGATGGACTGTTCCTCACCCTATGCCATGGCCGGTCTGGTCGAGCATAAGGAAAATTTTGATATCGCATTCGGCAATGACACCGACTTTGACCGCCATGGGATTGTCACCAAGAGTGTCGGTCTGATGAATCCGAACCATTACCTCAGTGTTGCCATCGCCTATCTTTCCGAGAACCGTCCGCAATGGAAAAAGGATCTGGCCATCGGTAAAACCCTGGTCTCGAGCTCGATCATTGACCGGGTGGCCGCCCATCTGGGCAGAAAGGTTATCGAGGTGCCGGTGGGTTTTAAATGGTTTGTCGACGG
>DRKH01000398.1 GCA_011051825.1 Desulfobulbus sp. | reverse complement strand
CAGCAACGAGGGATAACATCGCTACAGCTATAATCTCAAATCGCATTTAGCAGCGCTTATGCCTGATTTCAGGTCAATTCATTTTTCAAAAAAAGCGATGGTATCCCTGATTTCATTCAAGCTGAGCTTTAGTGGTAATCAGGAAGAGATATGCAAACTCTGGGACTGGAATGAGAAAGGGGTCAAATGAGAAAGGGGTCAAGTCTGCTTTTGACCTTTCTCTTCTGAAAAAGGGCGAAAAAGGAGGGCAGTCGCCAGCAATACCTGCCAGCCCTGCGCGTATCAAAGCGCACTGTCGCATAAGGTGCTGTTTGTGTAAATGCCCCGCCACAAGGTACGGGGCTGAACAGAATTACCACCTTCCCGGCCACCTCAAGCCTGAGTACAATAAATGCCATTTAACATAATTGCCTTATGCGAGTGGACTGACCGGTGGCCTGTTTGCGTTTTTTCTTTAATCGCAAACAGTGTGACGGACAGCGAGCGGTACAATGCACCCCGGCATGAACACCGAACTCGGCGCGTTGGGGTGGGCGGGGCTTCTTATCCCAGGCGCGTCAACGCCACTTGACCAGAAGCGCCTGGTCATGATTTATCCAAGAATATTTATCCAAGAATATCTTCCAGAATCTGTCCCAGGGTGTGGCGGTCTTTCAGTAATTAATATTATACAATTCACCTGTTGCGTATAATACTTTTTCTTGATCGGTTTACGAGAGGAAAATAATCATGACAACCTCAGGCTTATTCATGTACCTGGAAAATATAAGCTCTCGCACAGGTGCCCCGAATTCGAAGGCTCCGCTCCGCTTATCTGCGCAGGCAGGCATGGTCGTTATAGCCCCTGTATACGGGCAGGCGTGACCGCGCGAAGGCGCGGTACCTGTGACGGCTTACGACCTGTTTCCACCACAGATCATATATAATCCGAGAGTCGGGTACAGCTGAAAACAGCGAGTTCCGGGATCCGGGTTCTGAGTTCTGAGTTTTGAGTTCCGGGTTTCGAGTTTCGGGTTCCGGTCCAGCGATGCTGGTTTTTCTGTAAAAAGTTATTTGCACTTTCCTATATATCCATGCTAGTTTATAGCCCTTTTGTCCAGGACCGCTCATTGTTTTTTTGTTGTATGGACGTAATTCTTGTTGACCGATCCTTTTAAGAACACACAGGCTATAGATGACGACCAGACAGCTCCATCTCCTCAGACACGCCCGGACAACCGCCCCTTCCGGGGTACTTGCAGGGGCCACTGATCTTGCCTTGTCGCATCAGGGGTTCCTGCAGGCCGAAAGACTGGCTGCCCGTCTGCCCAAGGGGCTGCCCTGTCTGTGCAGTCCCATGCGCAGGTGTCGGCAGACGCTGGAAAAATTACAGGATGGCGGTGCGGTCTCCGAGGTACACTTTGACACGCGGCTGCGGGAAATGGATTTCGGCAACTGGGAGATGAAGACCTTTGCAGAAATTACCGATAACGGTGCCGATATTGAAGCCTGGACCGAGTATGTGCATTTTACCTTTCCCGGGGGAGAGTCGGTTGACCATTTTGTCGGCCGGGTTCAGGGGCTTCTTGATGAATTGTCCACCCGGTCTGCCGGGCAGCTGCTTCTGCTGACCCATGGTGGTGTTATCCGCACCCTGCTCTGTCTGTCTCTGGGACTGGATATAAAAAAATACCTGTTGTTTAACGTCCTGCCCGCTTCCTGGAGTACGGTTGAACTGCACTCGGACGGCGGCGTGCTGACCGCCTTAAACAGGTGAGCAATATGGCGCCGTTGATTCTGATAACCGGTGGTTGCAGGTCCGGTAAATCCGGTTTTGGCCAACGGCTTGCTGAAAACATCCCCGGCCGGCGGCTCTTTATTGCAACCTGTCCCTGCCTGGATGAGGAAATGGCTGCACGAATTTCCCGCCATCAACAGGACCGTAAAGATAAGGGCTGGCTGACGGTTGAAGAGCCGCTGGCCCCTGTGGATGCTGTGAACGGGGCCAAACCGGGTACGACTATCCTCCTGGACTGTCTGACCCTGTGGATAAGCAATCTACTCTTTGCCGCGGAAAATAAAGGACGTGAACTGACCGAGGAGCGCATAACCCAGCACGCCTTGCAACTCGCAACCGTCGCCCGCAATCACGAGGGGACGGTGCTGATGGTGACCAATGAAGTAGGGCTGGGTATTGTCCCGGAAAATGCAGTGGCCAGAAGATACCGTGACCTTGTCGGCCGTTGCAATCAAACTCTTGCCGCCGCAGCTGATCAGGTATACCTGGTCAGCTGTGGGATTCCCCTGCAACTTAAACGCTCTGTAAACGACCATGAAGAATACAAACAGCACCTCCTTTCTGGAGGCAACATTTCGTGACATTTTTCCCCAGGACTCCTGGTCCAGAGATCAGGCAACCGCTCATCTTGACCAGTTGACCATGCCCCACTGGGCCCTGGGCAGACTGATGGATCTTGCCGTTGACCTGGCCGGCATGACCCGTTCCATTGATCCGCCGGTAGCCCGCAAGACCGTGGTCATCATGGTCGGAGATCACGGGGTGACGGCCGAAGGCGTTTCCAGGTATCCCTCCGAGGTCACGGCCCAGATGGTGTATAACTTTATCGCAGGCGGGGCCGGTATCAATGCTCTGGCCCGTCAGGCCGGAGCGGATGTGAAAGTCGTCGACATGGGTGCAGATGCCGATTTCGGCGAGCTGGTTGGCAGTGGGAAAATTATCTCAAAAAAAATCGGTCCCGGAACAGCGAATATTGCCCGGGGACCGGCCATGACCAGGACCCATGCGGTTCTGGCGGTCGAGGCCGGAGTCGAGGTCGCCAATGCACTTGCCGAAGAGGTCGATGTCTTCGGCACCGGTGATATGGGGATTGGCAATACCACCCCGAGTACTGCCGTCGCAGCCGCAATCACCGGCAAACCGGTTGCCGAGCTGACCGGCCGCGGAACCGGTCTGGATGACGACGGCCTGAAAAAGAAAATCCAGATTATTGAGCAGGCCCTTGATATCAACCGGCCCGACGGCGGGGACGGCATGGATGTGCTGGCCAAGGTCGGCGGTTTTGAAATTGCCGGAATCGCCGGGCTTATCCTCGGGGCCGCCGCCCATCGCAAGCCGATTATTGTCGACGGTTTTATTTCTACAGCCGGAGCGCTCATCGCTCAGAGCATTGAACCTTTTGTCCGGGATTATATCATCTGTGCCCATCGCAGTGTTGAACAGGGGCATCGTGCCATGCATGAAAAATTAGGCTGTGAACCTCTGCTTGACCTGAACATGCGCCTGGGTGAAGGGACCGGAGCCGCTCTGGCCATGAATATCGTTGATGCCGCCAAGGCGGTGCTTACAGAGGTCGCAACCTTTGAAGATGCCGGGGTAACCGGAACCCCTGCTGCATGAAAAAACTGTTTGCACGGTTTGTGGCCGCCCTTCGTTTCCTGACCATCATACCCGTCCCCGGGAAGATCGGTCACGGTAGCGCAGAACTTGCCGGCTCCATGCTCTTTTTCCCCTTCATCGGCCTCTGCATCGGCTGCTGCGCCGCCGCCGTCAGCTGGCTGCTCTGGCTGGTGTTTCCACCTTCGGTGGCAGCGGTCCTGCTCACCCTGGTCCTGCTTGGGTTTTCCGGTGGACTCCACCTTGACGGCCTTGCCGATACGGCTGATGGATTTTTCAGCGCCCGTCCCCGGGAAAAGATCCTGGCAATCATGCGGGACAGCCGTATCGGAGCCATGGGTGTTATCGCCCTTGTTCTGATCCTGGTCCTGAAAATATCGGCCCTGGCATCCCTTGACCGAGCCGAGGCGTTCAAGGCGGCATTGCTTATGCCGGTGGCCGGCCGCTGTGCCATTCTCATACTCATGGCTCTGCTTCCCTATGCCCGGCCCGAAGGAGGACTGGGGACATTATTTTATACCCGTCGTTCCCGACTGACAGGGATCTGGGCCTTTCTGTTTTTCTGTCTGCTGGCCTGGCTGCTGGCAGGTTCCGGTTTCGGCCTGCCGGTTCTGTTCCCGGGCATTACGGTGATCGCCTTTGCCTGGTTCTGTAAAAAGATGATTGGCGGTGCCACCGGTGATACCCTTGGTGCTGCCTGTGAGCTGAGTGAAGCCTGTACTGCCCTGGCCTGCTCCGCCCTGGCCTGGAGTGCGTAAGATGAGTGGACACGGTGGCAACATGTCTCTGCTGGCCGAGCAGCTCGGATGTCGGCCGGAAGAGATTCTTGATTTCAGTGCCAATATCAATCCGCTTGGTCCGCCTTCCTTTGTCCGCCGGATCATTCTCAACCATGTCCCTGATCTTGTCCACTATCCGGATCCGGAGTGCAGGGCCCTGGTGCAGGCCATTTCCAGAACCTACGGCCTTGCCGCAGAGCAGATTGTCGTTGGCAACGGGACCTCGGAGCTGTTGTTTAGACTTCCGGCGGTTCTTCAGCCGGAAAGGGCTCTTATCCCGGCACCTGCCTATATCGACTATGCACGGGCCTGCACCCAGGCCGGTATCCCGGTGCGCTACATTGATCTTGATCAGGATTCCTGCTTTGCACCCGACCTGAAACAGATTGAAGCGATGCTCGAACCAGGTGATCTGGTCATTCTCGGTCAGCCCAATAATCCCACCGGCAGAGTTGTCGATTGCGGGCAATTGATCGCTCTCATGGAGCGGCAGCCCGAGGTTTATTTTATAATTGATGAGGCCTTTGCCGATTTTGTCGGCTCCTGCAAAAGTGTTTCCGGGCGTACCTCCAACTGTATCACCCTGTGCTCGATGACAAAAATATTTGCCATCCCCGGGCTGCGGCTGGGTTTTCTTACCGCATCCGCCCGAATCTGCCGCAGGATCCGGCAACAGTCGGCACCATGGGCCGTGAATACACTTGCCCAGGCAGTGGGGACAGCCTGTCTCGGCCGGAAGCAGTACATTGAAGAAACTCGGCGTCTAGTCGACAGCCAGCGGAAATATTTGTTTGAAGCACTTGCTTCCCTGCCGTATCTCCATCCGTTTGAAGGGGCGGCCAACTTCCTCCTGCTTCGTTCCGACCACCCACAGTACTCGGGGACAGCCCTCGCTGAAGAGTTACTCTCCGGCCATCATATTGCCGTTCGCAGTTGCACGGATTATCAAAATCTGGACGCGTCTTTTTTCAGGGTCGCGGTACGAACCGAGTCGGAAAACAGACGGCTGGTGCAGGCCCTTGGATCAATTCTGCAGCCGTCCGTCGTCCGTCGACCTGTTCGTACCAAAAAAAAGCCCGCCCTGATGCTCCTCGGCACCGGTTCCGACGTCGGTAAAAGTGTGCTGGTTGCCGCCTTGGGCCGCATACTGCTCCAGGACGGACTGCGGGTGGCCCCGTTCAAGGCCCAGAATATGTCGCTGAACTCCTACGTCACCCGTGACGGCGGGGAAATGGGTCGAGCACAGGTCGTCCAGGCCCAGGCCTGCAGGCTGGATCCGGATGTGCGAATGAACCCGGTCCTGCTCAAGCCCTGTTCCGATACCGGCAGTCAGGTAATCGTCAACGGCCGACCGGTCGGCAACATGAAGGTTTCGCAATATGTGGCCTATAAATCCGAGATCTGGGAGAAGGTCTGCCGGGCCTACGACAGCCTTGCCGCCGACTATGATATTTTGCTGCTGGAAGGGGCGGGGAGTCCGGGTGAGGTCAATCTGAAGGCCCATGATATCGTCAACACCAGGATGGCCGGGTATGCTGAGGCCGGCAGTCTGTTGGTCGGTGATATCGACCGGGGCGGGGTGTATGCCTCGTTTATCGGTCACCTGGAGGTGATGGAGCCCTGGGAGCGGGATTTGATTGCAGGTTTTGTGGTCAATCGATTCCGGGGCGATGCCTCTCTGCTTACCGACGCCCACGAGTACATGCTGCATCATACCGATAAACCGGTCCTGGGGGTCATCCCCTATCTCACCAATCTTGGACTGCCCCAGGAGGATTCCGTCAGCTTCAAGGCCGGTCTCTTTACATCCGACCGGCCGACCGGATCCCATGTGGAGGTGGTTGTCATCGACCTGCCTCACATCTCAAACTTTACCGACATTGAACCGCTCTTCGAAGAACCCGATGTCTTTCTTCGTATTGTGGCAACGAGGGAAGAGATCGGCCATCCCGATGCCATTCTCCTGCCGGGCAGTAAGAACGTACCCGGTGATTTAGCTTTTCTCCATGCAAGTGGTCTGGTTGATGCCATCACGGCTGCTTCGTCGCAGGGTGTTGAAATCGTCGGTATCTGCGGTGGTTTTCAAATGCTGGGCCACCGGGTTACCGATTCTTTCGGGCTCGAGGGTGATGCCGGTGGAAAATGTCATGGCCTTGGCCTGCTCGACATGGAAACCGCCCTTGTCCTTGAAAAGACCTTGACCAGTAAAACAGGCCGCCATCTTCCCTCCGGCTGCCGGGTACGGGGATATGAAATTCACCACGGCCTCAGTTCCGGGGACGGCAAACCAATCATAACCTTTGATGATGGTTCCAGCTGTGGCCAGAAGGCGAGTACGCAAAATATCTGGGGCTCGTACCTGCACGGTATCTTTGACAGTGACGGCTTCCGTCGCTGGTGGATCAACCGGTTGCGGACCGCAAAGGGACTGGAGCCGCTTTCAGGCCGTGGAGCGGTATATGACCTTGAGCCCGCCCTGGACCGATTGGCACAGGTGGTTCGGGAAAATATGGAGATGGACACCATCTACCGACTACTTTCTCTGTAGATTTCCGTGACCAGTCACCTCAACACCCTGCAACAGGTCTTTGTCGGCTTTCCCATGAACGCCGCCGCTTTTATACCGGCCCTGTGGCTTGCCTGGCTGCTCGACCTTCTTTTTGGTGATCCCCGCAGCCTGCCCCATCCGGTAATACTGATTGCCCGTATCGCTGCCGGGCTCGAGTCTTTTTTTAGAAAAAAAACAGCTTGCCCGGCCAGGGCAGGGCGGCTCACTGTTTTTTTTACCCTGCTTCTCTGCGGACTCATCACGATTGGGCTCCTTTCAGTTCTGGTCCTTTTCTCGCCCTGGGCTCTCTTTGCCGGCAGTGTAGTGCTTCTCTATACCACTACCGCTCTGCGCAGTCTCAGCGACCATGCAATGGATGTCTATCGCTGCCTGCTGGAAAGCCTTCAAACCGGTGACCTGCAAGCCGCCCGAGAACGTGTCGGCCGCATTGTCGGGCGGGATACGACCAGGCTTGACGAGCCCGCTGTCATCCGGGCCTGTATAGAGAGTGTGGCGGAAAACATGTCCGACGGCGTGATCGCGCCGCTTTTTTTTGCTCTACTGGCGGCCCTGGTCTGCACCGTAAGCGGTCTTGGTCGATTCAGTGTCCCGGCGGCGGCCCTGGCCGCAATGTTGTACAAAACCGTCAACACCATGGATTCCATGTTCGGGTATAAAAACGAAAAATACCTTCAGTTCGGCAGGTCGGCGGCGCTGCTGGACGACGTTGTTAATTTTTTTCCTGCACGACTGACGGCCCTTGGTCTTGTTTTTGCAAGTATACTTGCAAGAGGCAACGGCAGACGGGCATGGAAGGTGTTAGGTCGCGATAGAAAGTGCCATGCAAGCCCCAATGCGGGATACCCTGAGGCGGCCATGGCCGGTGCTTTGGGGGTTCAGCTTGGCGGCAGCAGCAGCTATTTCGGCCAAACCGTGCATAAACCGACCCTCGGCGATGCTGTCCATATTCCGGACAGGCAACATATCAAAACCGCGGTTCGGTTGATGATCCTCTCTTCCATGCTGATTCTGTTGGCATTTTCGGTGTTGTATTGTGCAGTTTTGTAACTGGCGGGCCTGTAAAGTATAAAAAGTTGTACTTTTTTCATCAAGAATACTTGACAAAAGCGACAAACGGGCTTAAATTTAACCAACTTGGTTGGTAATCAAACCTCTACACTACAGTACATTCCATGAAGCGAACTTCAGCGCTTTTCTTTATTCTGGTCAGCCTGTTTTTCACAGGGACTGCTCTGGCCGCAAGCACGGGTGATAAGCCCGCTGTATCCGAACAGTCGGATTATGCACATACCCTCAGCAGCCTGAGTAAGGAAGAACAAAAATGGTTTAAGACCTTTCAGGAGGGTACTTTCCTGATTGACGGCTGGCAAAGTATTACCGAAGAGTTACTGGCCAGTACCCCGAAAAACCTGCGTGAACATCAGAAAAAACGCCTTGATCAGCTTGGCCTTAAAATCGGCATGGAATGGTCAAAGGATAATGATATTCGCCGGGTCGACACCAGAATGCTGCAACACTGGGGCAAGACTCTGAAGAAAATCGCAAAAAAGAATCCCGCGCAATTACCTGAAGTTATTGTCTCCATCGACCGGGAACTCAACAACCTGCTTAACTGATCTTTCTCCAGACGGAGAATATGCCGAGGCCTCGGGAGAACTTCTCCCGAGGCCTTTTTTTTGTCCATCAGCTCTGCTTCCCGGACATACTGTAACGAAGGGGGGGGATCCACTTCACTCTCCCTGGACACTGGTTGGGTTAAGCGGCTTTCATGCTCCACGGTTGTTGGGTTCACTGACACCGAAAACCACACATTGAGCTTGCAGGAAATAAGCGAACCCAACATATTGAAGAGGAAGTTGCTCGCTTAACCCAATGTATTTCCTGATTACGTACAAAGCTCAGCTTTTCACAACTCAGGGATAACATCGCTTGTTCTTCCGGATTGCGGGCCCTGTAAATTCATCATTAATTCACTGGGTTCGTAATGTCCTCCGGTATTCAGCGATGGTATCCCTTGCATTCGGCTGAGAATTGT
>DRKH01000397.1 GCA_011051825.1 Desulfobulbus sp. | reverse complement strand
CGGTGGCAAGAAAGCCGCTGTTATCACCCTGCTGGGTGACATGCTGAAAGGACTCATTGCCGTACTCGCAGGGTGGCTTTTAGGGATGAGTGATGCCGTAGTCGCGGCGATGGGACTGGCCGCCTTTCTGGGGCATCTTTACCCGATCTTTTTTGGCTTCAAAGGTGGTAAAGGGGTAGCAACCGGACTGGGGGTGCTGATGGGAATCTCCTGGCCGGTAGGAGTAGCGGCCCTGACCACCTGGCTGCTCGTCGCAGCCCTCACCCGCTATTCCTCTCTCTCCGCTCTCTGTGCTGCAATCCTGGTCCCTTTCTATACGGCCTGGTTCACAAGTTCGTCTGCCTTTCTGATTATGGTGGTTGTACTGTCTCTGCTACTCATCTGGCGGCACCGCAGCAATATTCGCAACCTCTTCAGGGGTACAGAAAGCAAAATCGGCAGCAAAAAGAGTCGATAAACCGGTCTGTCAGATTTTTTTACTGGAAAAAAACAACGGCAATTCGCGCCCTGTAACCCGGATTCTCAAGCCCCTTTCCAAGGAAAGGCATCTGGCAACAAGACCTTGCCTAACTTATTAGAAAGACTAAAAAAAAGCGACCACAAAAACCACAGAATATACGAGTCGGCTAATTTTACACCGAGCGATTTCCAGATATGGAAATCAGTCACAATATTGTTACACATCAAACAACTACTGGATTAGGCATGTTAATTGCTTGCATTGGGTGCGGGGATTGAGGTTCGCATCAGGATACTGACTGCAAAGACATTCGATTGACCCAAAAGCAATTAAATCAATAAGGAGAAACAAGTAATGAAACTAAAAACTTTGGTAGCGGCATCGGTGCTGGCGCTGGCCAGTGCGGGGGCGCAGGCAGCAACCACACTTACCTTTGGGGGAACCAGTGATAACGGATTCAATTTAGGAGATACCATTTCCGCAGGTGGTGCACAGCTGATTCTTCATAACGGCAGTAGTGGAACCTCTTTTTCAGACGACTGGAGCCTACTTATCGATGGCGGTTCAACAGGGGCTGTTGGCAGTTTTAGCGATGTTGAACTGGACTTTAAACCTTTTTTTAGCACCAATATTACTAATATGAGTATTACAACCAGCAGTGCAGGCTTGGCAATAAATGGTTCTGGCGACGCATGGTCAATTCAGGCATTCAGCCCTGGAACATATTCTTTCAATGTAGCAGGTACTATTTCCGGAGGAACTGGCGGATCCTATAACGTGGGGCTAACTGAGACTGTGGCCCCGGTCCCCATCCCGCCGGCCGCTTTGCTGTTCGGTTCAGCCCTTATCGGTCTGGCTGGTCTAAAGCGCAAAAAAGCAGCCAAAGAGCTGGTTGAGGCCTAATCACCTCACATAATCCTGATCCGGCAGCCATCCGCATGTTTGAGCTTTAGCGGGGGGCTGTCGGAACAGGGCATTTTAACCCGCCTGATTGACCCTACAATCCACATCCTGAGGTACCGTGCCTGTAAGCGCAAAAAATGGAACTTGCCTCAACAAACCGCAATATATACAACAGTCTCAGATACAGCATCAAAGCCTGGCTCGCACACTCTCCTGCGGGTAGCCAGCCTGTAAATCACTAAAGCCGATAGCCGTGTTAGATACTCAGACAATTTTTTTGCTGATTGTGTGACATCTGCACACTCAGTTACTGTCCGGTTGCTGCATGATAACTTCCAAGATAACCACTCTTGGTTGATCGGGTTCCACACGTACCCGCTTTTGATTGGACCAGGAAAAACAGCAACTAACAAGGAGAGAACACCAATGAAATGGCAACACTTGATCGCGGCATCGCTGCTGACATTTTCCAGTCTGGGGGTTCAGGCCAGCAGCGTCCTGTCTGGTCCGGATGACAGCGTACTCTATAGCGGCAACACAGCCACAATAGTTCGGGAATCAGGCGCTTTCACGGACTCCTGGAGTCTGAATGTGAACGAAACAACTGGCTGGGCCAATATCAGTATTGGCTTTAGTGACATTCAGGGAAACCTGGCAGCTTTTTCACTCAATATCGACGATATGGACGTCAGCGGAGACCTGCTTTTTGACGGTTCCAATGACAGCTGGATATACACAGGTGTACTTGCCAATGATTCTTCATACGCAATCACCGTCGCGGGTACAGCAAATGGTAGCACCCTGCCCGGATACCCTACCGGAGCATACAGTACCGCATTCATTGCAACGCCCACAGCCGCACCGGTCCCTATCCCACCCGCTGCTGTTCTGTTTGGTTCAGCCCTTGTCGGCCTGGCCGCTTTGAGGCGTAAAAAAGGCACTAAAGAATCAATTGAAACTTATTAACCCGTCAGCCAAATATATCGGTTTCGGGACAATAAGCATGGCATGTATCAAGGCGCGGCTCGCAGGGAATAGCTTACACCCTTGCCAAGAGCCGCAACGCAGAGACAGGCCATGCTTGTTGTCCCCAACCGGTTTTTTTCAAAGAAGGGCTGTCGTTCATCTATCCCGGATGGATGGCGACCAGATCATCTCTTCCCATCGGGAAAAAATCCTTATTCCAGACTCCCTCAACTTGGCAACTCATTGAAAAAAACCGAATGTTCGAAATAAGATAGAATCCGGAGTTCGCTATCTTTAATCAGGAACCATCGACAAATGGCATTCGGCAGCGCACAACCGTATGACACAGGTTTCCGCCAACAGCTCCGCGACATCTCTGCAAAAAGGCTGGCGGTGTTGTATGTCCTGCTGTTTTTCCCTTGCCTGATACATGCTACTGCGACCCACTCCGGGCAACGACTCGTTATCGTAACCTCATTTCCAGAACAGATGACCGGGGTATTCAAAACCGCCTTCGAACAGCGTAACCCCGGCTCAATGGTTGAGATCATCAGCAAAAAAACCTCCGCAGGACTGAAATATCTGGATGAAAACAGGAACAGCGTCGATCTGTTCTGGGTATCAGCACCGGATGCGTTTGAAGTTCTGAAAAAGAAGGGAATGTTGAAGAGATACCGGCCACAGGCAGAAGGGATCCCCAGGCGACTAAGTGGCTATCCGGTCAATGATCCGGATGGCTACTACAGCGGTTTTGCCGCCGCCGGATATGGAGTCATGTGGAACAGGGACTATCTGCAGACCCGCCATTTGGCGGCGCCCAGAGAGTGGATCGATCTCACTCGGCCGGAATACCAGGGCCATATTGGTCTGTCGGCGCCATCACGTTCCGGCACCACCCATCTCACCGTCGAGGCGATTCTGCAGTTGAGGGGCTGGCAACGCGGCTGGGCACTGATCAAGGCAATGGCTGCCAATGCAAAGACGATCACGGTGAAAAGTGGCGACGTTCCCGCCGGCGTTGCCTCGGGTGAGTTTGGAATTGGCATTGTGATCGATTTTTATGGACTGATGACGAAGGCGGAGGGAGCCCCGGTAGAGTTCACCTACCCGGCTGAAACGGTTCTGGTTCCAGCAAACATCGCCATTCTGGAAGAGGCGCCCCGACCGGAGCTGGCCGAACGTTTTATCGAGTTTCTGCTCTCTCCCCAAGGGCAGCAGCTACTGCTGAAACCGGAGATCAGCCGCTTGCCAATCCGGCCGGCCACCTATCTTGAAAATGACCTGCCGGACTATTTCCCCCGGCCCTATAGCGCCCGTGAGCTGGGCGCCCATGTTGCCTTCGATGTATTGAAGAGCCGGCGGCGCTATAACGTGGTCAACTCTCTGTTTGATGTAATGATCAGCTACCGGCTGGATGAGTTGCGCGCAGCAATGGCGTCCGTTCAGCGAGCCGAAACACTGATACAGTCCACACACCAGCCGCACCCCGACCTCGCCGGCGCGGTGGCACGTGCGCGTGATCTGATCAACCGGATTCCCATTGATGAGTTAACTGCGGGAGATCCCCATTTTGCTGCCCGATTCACCCAAAAGCGCAAGAAAGCAACGGATGTGGTAACCGGCAGACAGGCGGAGATTGAAAACAGTTGGGATACCTTTATCCTGGACAATTACCGCAAGGCAAAAGCGATCGTTGATTCTGCTCTGCCGCCGGAGTAGCAGGCACCGGCCACAAATGACTATTT